>CAZJZR010000399.1:0-4454 GCA_964550475.1 uncultured bacterium | reverse complement strand
GTGGTGCCGCTCTACACCTTCTTTATCCTCAAACTCAAGCTCGACACCTATGATGCGGCGGCGATCGCGGCCACCTATGGTTCCATCAGTGCCGTCACCTTCATCACCGCCAGTGCCTTCCTCACCGAATTGGGGATCGACTTTGACGGCTACATGGTGGCGGCTTTAGCCCTGATGGAATCACCCGCCATCATTGTCGGCTTAATTTTGGTCAACCTGTTTACCAATAATGAAAACCGCGAATTTGTCTGGTCAGAGGTGCTGCAAGAAGCCTTCCTCAACAGTTCCGTTTTTCTCTTAGTCGGCAGTTTGCTGATTGGCGTGTTAACCGGGGAGCATGGCTGGCAAGTGCTAGCACCCTTCACCCAAGGCATGTTCTATGGCATTCTCACCTTCTTTTTGCTAGACATGGGACTGGTCGCCGCCAAAAGAATTAAGGACTTACAAAAAACTGGGGTTTTTCTGATTTCCTTTGCCATACTGATTCCTATCCTCAATGCAGGCATTGGCATCCTGATCGCCAAATTCATTCAGATGCCGCAAGGTGATGCCCTGCTGTTCTGTGTTTTGTGCGCTAGTGCGTCCTATATTGCCGTCCCCGCCGCCATGCGGTTGACCGTTCCAGAAGCCAATCCCAGCTTGTATGTGTCCACTGCGCTAGCGGTCACCTTCCCGTTCAACATCATTGTGGGAATTCCGCTTTATCTATACGGCATTAACCTACTGTGGCAGTAGTAATCCAGTGGTGATCATCTCGCAACCGTAGCCTGGAGGAACGTCATGCATATTGTCAAAAAGATTGAAATTATTGCCAACTCATTTGAGGTAGCCAAGATCGTGGACAGCTTGAATAAGTCCGGCGTTCACGGTCATGCGGTGATTCACAATGTCTCTGGCGAAGGCTTGCGAGAAGGGAATGAAGACTTGGACATGACCATGTTGGACAACGTGTACATCATTGCCTTTTGTTTGCCGGAGCAACTGAAAACCGTGGTGGAAAATGTGCGTCCGTTGCTGAACAAGTTTGGTGGTACCTGTTACATTTCCGATGTGATGGAAATTCGCTCGGTGAAATGCGTGGCTTCGCTTTAGAGTCCGTTGGCTTCGGAGAGTCTTGTTATGCCCAACCCCACCCCTGCCTCGTCTGATCCCCAAACTGATGATCCCCAAACTGACGCTAGCCCGATCTGGCGGCGGCGGCATCTGCTCGGTTTGGGTGTGGCTCTTTCGGTTACGCCGCTGTGGTGGCCTGCGCGATCGCTGTACGCCGCTGAGATCCCCGCTCAACCTCCCACCAGCCTCACCCCCGATGCCGCCTTGCAGCAGTTGCTGGCTGGCAATCAGCGATTTATCCACCAGCAGCCCCAGCACCCTGACCAATCCGCTGCACGGGTAAAATCCCTATCCCAAGCCCAGCATCCCTTTGTCACCATTTTGAGTTGTGCCGATTCGCGGGTGCCAGCGGAACTGATTTTTGATCAGGGGTTGGGCAGCATTTTTGATGTGCGAATTGCCGGAAATATTGCCACGCCAGAAGCTCTGGGTAGTATTGAGTATGCGGTCGTGTTGCTCGGTACACCGTTGTTAATGGTGTTGGGGCACGAACGCTGTGGGGCGGTGACGGCAGCAGTGAAAAATGAACCCTTACCCGGTGCGATCGGTAGTTTTGTCAAGGCGATTCAGCCTGCGGTGCAACGGGTGGCAAATCAACCGGGGGATGCGGTGAATAATGCGGTGACAGCGAATGTGCAGTACCAGATGCAACAACTCATGCAATCCTCCCTACTTCAGGAGCGATCGCAGGCTGGACAACTCAAAATCGTTGGTGGACGTTACGATCTGGACACCGGACGGGTGACGATGATTACCTGAGATCGGCAGCAGATCCTCTACCTCAGGGATTTGCAGATCAATCAATCATGTACCTGAATATAACTGAATGTAACTGAGTACAACTCTGTCAGGGCCAACTGTTGTTCGCCCCTACCGGATGATTGGGGACTTTATTTTCATGCATGTCCCTCAGCAACATGAGATACCGTTGACCAACCCAACTCCTCTGCCATTCATGGATGTCACTGCGCTGCAACACCAAGCGACCCTGGCGATTGCTCAGCAAGACTATCCCCGTGCCATTGCCTTGTTGGGGCAATGCATTACCGCGCAACCTGAGGTGCGATCGCACTATTGGCAGTTGGGGTTGGTGTATTGCTTGGTGGATGAACCGTTGGAAGCCCAATGGGTGTGGACAGCCGCATTGGCAGAGTCTGAGGCCGATGCGGTGGCGGCTGGAACGGCGGAGTTAATTGCATTTTTGGATCGGGTGGCGTTGTCCTATTTACAGGCCAGACAAACCCATGTCGCCGAACAGCTTTATAGCCAAATTCTTGAGTTGGATGCGGATCATCTAGCCGCGCATTACAACTTGGGTACGTTGTTGGTGAATCTCAACCAGTTGGCCGCAGCGGTTGAGCATTTACGCGCTGCCATTGCCCTGCAACCGGATCTGGCCGATGCCCACCACAACTTGGGCTATGCCTTAGAAAAGTTAGGGGATCAAGACGGCGCGATCGCCAGCTATACCCAAGCCCTGGCTCTGCAACCGCAACTGGGCGATACCCACTATCGCTTAGGGTTGTGTTATCAGCAACAGGGACAGCCAGAGGCGGCGATCGCCCATTTCCACCAAGCGATCCAGCAACAGCCCAACCAGCCGATGGCCAATGCCCTCGCCCATGATGCCATTGCCGCCCTCTGTTTAGCCCAGCGCGATTGGGCAGGGGCGATCGCGGCTTTGGGGCACGTGGTGCAATGCCAACCCCAGTTTGCCGCCGCCTATGTGGCCTATTACGGTCAGGAGGATGGGCAAGCAGCGCAGCCTGGCGATGCCTGCCAAACCGCTAAACTGCGCTGTTTACAGCACTGGATGGCTGATGAGGGGATCGCCGATGTGCAGACAAATCCCAGCCAATCCAACCTGGTGGATTTAGCGCAACTGGTGGCGGAACGGATAGTGGCTAAACTGACCCAACAAACCCACGACGCAGGCGACAGGATTCAGCAGGACATGGACACGGCGATCGCCCTGCTGCAAGCAACCCTTGCCCACCCACCTGCCCCCGCGTCCCTGTCTACCCTGCTGACCCAACTGCTGACCTACCAAACGCAATTGCGATCGCCCACTGCCACCGCCAGCGCGATCGCGGCTGATGCGATCGCGGCTGATGCGATCCCCGCCCCCACCCAGCTTTATCTCTCCACGCCAGCCTGGCTAACAGAACGGGGCGCGCAATGGTCAGCCAGCCCAGACACCCACTACCGTGCGATCGGTACGGAGGAAATGATTGATTTGCCCCCGTCCCGTAACCCGGACGGTTTTTTTGCCACCCGGTTTAGCTCTCCCGCTCCCGGCGTAGCGATTATCCCCCAAGGGCGGATTTACTACCAAGCGTTGGCAACGGCGATCGTCAGCCCCGACAATTTCCTGCTAGCTGACCTATCCACCTATTCCCCCTTCCCCGACCCGCAACGTCCCGATCCCAGTTATCCCAGCCGCCATCCGATTTTTTCCCAGCCAACCTTACCAACCGCACAACGGTTCGAGCAACCGCTGATTGGCCTCTCCAGTCTGTTGACCGCCAACTACTTCCATTGGATGACAGAATTGCTGCCATCACTCTATTTACTACAGCAGGCAGGCATTGATCTAACGGCCTACTCGGTAGCGATTCATTGTTACCAAGGGTTATCGTTTCAGGTGGAAACCTTACAGGCGATGGGGATTCAGCCACACCAGGTGATCAGCAGTTTGACCACTGACCACCTCCAATCTGCGTCGTTAATTGTGCCGTCGTTGCCGGGATACATCGCCTGGCCGCCTCGCTGGGTGTGCGAGTTTTTGCAGGCCATGTTGTTAACCCAACCCAATGCCGCCGCCCCCTCTGCTCTGGCTCAACCTGCAACCAAACGACTCTATATCAGCCGCCAAGATGCCAAAATTCGCCGGGTGTTGAATGAGGGGGCAGTGCTGGATGTACTGCGCCCCTTGGGCTTTGAGGCAGTGACCTTAAATGGCAAAACGGTGGCGGAACAAGCGGCCTTATTCCACAGTGCGGCGGTGATTGTGGCTCCCCATGGCGCGGGATTAACCAATTTGGCTTTTTGCACACCGGGGACGCAAGTGTTGGAATTGTTTGCCTCATCTGAGGAACAATGGCCAACCTATTGGGCGATCGCGGGTCAAGCCCAGTTGCAGTACCACTCACTCATCTGTTCTGGCACAGGTGGCTCGCTGCTGAGAACTTTGCTGTACCCCAATCCCAATACGGAAGACATTTGGGTGGATCTTCAGCAACTACGCTACACCCTAGCCGCTATGGGCATCACCGCGCCTCCGGTGGTTAGAGGTTAATCTTAACTAGACCTCTTGCAAATTAGGTTTTACGCCGCCAATC
>CAZJZR010000398.1:0-4461 GCA_964550475.1 uncultured bacterium | reverse complement strand
TATCCCCGTGATAGGCGTAGGGACACGGCAATGCCGTGTCCCTACAGGTAGCGGTATGGGTACATTATTAATCTGCACATCCCTTACATAACAGAATGAATTCACCAGATAATTAACCATCGGTTTCACCCTCTTCTACTCCCCCCTACTCCCCCCTATTCACAAGCCTGCCCATGGAATCCCTCGCCTTACTCCATACCGCTGTGGCCTATGAGTCTGTGGCCGCTGATGCGGCTGATGCGGCTGAAGTTTTAGGTTTACCGCCCGGTTCCCGGCTCAGTGATCGACTTTGTGATCGTCAGAGACTGCACACCCCAATCGCGCTACTGCTAGTCGGTCTAGCGGTGATGCCGCAGATGGCGATGATTGGGATGGCGCAGGCAGCGGATGATGTGTTGCCGATGCCAATTGTTTTGAGTCGGGGCGATCGCAGTCGGCAGGTGGCGGCGGTGCAAGCGGCCTTGGGGATTCCAGCCGATGGCATTTTTGGGGCGCAAACCCAGTTGGCAGTGCTTGCCTTTCAACAGCAACAGGGATTGACTGCCGATGGTCTAGTGGGATCAGCCACCCTGGATGCCTTGGGATTAGACTTTGATGCTCATCCAGCGGCCAACCCAGTCAGCGTCAGCGATATCGCCCGTCCCAATCAACCCACCGATCCAATATTGCGGGTGGCCAAAGTCACCACCGCTGGTCGTCCCTTGTTGGTACGAGAACACCCCAGCACCACCGCGCCCAGTATCGCCAGCCTCCCCAATGGCACGATTGTGCAATACACCACGTTGATGAATATGGAGGATGGGCTGTGGGTGTTGCTGGCGCATTTGGATGGCTGGATTCGCAGTGATTATGTGGAATTTATTCCAGACCAACCGCCTGACCCCAATGCTGCTACACCAGGAGGACGTACCGCGATCGCCCAACCCGTGACCAATCCTGCCCCTAGCGGGACAGGGGCGGCGAGTAATGCAAGTATTGCAGGCATTGTCAACAGCAGCGGTAGCGGACGAGTCCGGACTGCTGGCAATCCTTTAATTGTGCGAACCCAACCGACAACGGCGAGTATGGCCTTAACCGCTCTGCCCCATGGCACCGCCATCCGCTACAGTCAGCGGGTTGATCAACCGGATGGGCGGTGGTTATATTTGGACGCGATCGCCGGATGGGTGCGGGATGATTATGTGATGTACCTCGACTCCCAACCCGCCAATGCCGCCGCCACCAGTGCATCGCCTCAGACCCCATCAGCCCAACCATCACCAACCCAGGCCGCAGCACCGTCGCCAGCCCGGCCACGCCCGGCCACGCCGCCACAGGTGATTCCGCTTACGCCTTCACCCTCCCCATCACCCTCGCCTTCACCCTCCCCCTCCCCTAATGCGGCAGCTACCACCAATGTGTCTCGTCCCACCAGCGGTTCATCCATGCGGGCTTAGGGATGGGCGACTGATCGGGAGCAACTGGATGGTTGAGTGTAGTGTGATTAAAGTGGAGCGTAGTTGAAGTGGAGCGTAGTTGAAGTGGAGCACGATTGAATTTGCGGTGTTGCTGAATAGCAGAATGAATTGAAATTTCGTTTCAATTCATCCAACTCTTAGCTCATCGCTAAATTCAGCAACGCCGAATTTGCGATCGCTGTAGAGACGGAATGGCAGACAGAGGTTAAGGTGGAATGAACGCGGGAGTTAACTGCATAATGAATTTCGCCGTGAGTCGTATCAGTGCATCCGATAGATCTCGATGTAACCGTTCACATTCCCCCATGGGAAAAGTGTTGCGGGCTACACCCGCTTGTTTCTCCCCTAACGGGGAATGAATGTTTACGATCTCGATTGCCCTTATCCTGCTCATATCTTGGTGGTGACATCCCATTTGTGCCATCCTGTCCATTCTGCTGATTTACGCTGGGCTTGCCGTTGGCTATGACTAATCTGCGCCAGTCTTCCTTTCGTCGCATCCTGCTATCTCGGATTTTACTCTTCAGCGTACCGATCCTAGGGATTGGAGGAGTGTTGGCCTATCGTCAAGTGGAAGCAGAATTAACCCGATCGCTGCAAATCCAACTGCACCAAAATGCAACCCTCAAGGCACAACTGATCCAACAGGCGATCGCCCATACGGGAGAACGGGTGCTGACGCTGCAACGGGTGCTACTGGAATCGCCGACGTTGGCGACTCTAGCGACGGGACAAGCGGCACAGTCGTTGGGGGTGTCGCAGATTTTGCGGCAGTGGTCTGGGCGAGGCCAAATCCAGTGTTTACAAGTGCTTGCCCCTACTCAGAATCCAGCCCAGAATCAGGCTCAAACCCAACCTCAACCTGAACAAGTTTTGGCGAATAGTTGCAATCCGGCGGTGCAACAGCAACTTCAGGCAGCTTTGCCAGACTTACCCCCATCGTCGGCAGGGGCAGCGAACCCGGCGGTGGTGACGGTGTTGCCGCTGTTGTCGCCACCGCTAACTGATTCAGCCACCACTGCCAGCGTTAATCCAGCTCCCCCCACCACTACAGGGCAGTTGGCGTTAGTGTTGGTGGTACCGTTGGCAGCGACAGGTGCCAGCGATCGCCCCAATACAATGGCAACAACGGCAAGTACAACGGTGAACCGCCCCTATCGGTTGCTGGCCTATGCCCAACTGCCGTTGGCCTTACTGGATAATCCGTCCAACCGCACTGCAACGCAGCCACCGGATGGGTGGGATACGATGCAAACGATGGTGGTGGATCAGCAAGGACGGTTACTGGGGTATTCCAATCCGTTGTTGGTGGATGGGGCAATGCAGGTGGAAGGGGATGCGGGGGATGGGTTACGGCAGCAGTTGGTGATGGCGATCGCCAACCCCAGCCGTCCGTTATTGTTGCGCTGGTCGCAGAATGGGCAACAT
Source organism: uncultured bacterium (assembly GCA_964550475.1). Lineage (GTDB taxonomy): Bacteria > Cyanobacteriota > Cyanobacteriia > CAIUCS01 > CAIUCS01 > CAIUCS01. The sequence continues at coordinate 1,576 of CAZJZR010000398.1, read as the reverse complement.
TGGCTGAGTGGCTACACGATGCTGCAATTGACGAATGCGCCATTGGCCAATTCAGCCAACCCGTCGGTTGATCCGCAATCGCGGAGTAACGCATCGCTACCGCACCAGTGGCTGTTGTTGAGTGTGGTGCGATCGGAGGCGGCGTTGTTGCCGTTGCAGTATTTCCGCCAAACGTTGGCTTTGCTGCTGGTGGTGTTTTTGGTGGCGAGTTTGGGGGTCAGTATTGCCCTAGGGCAAGAGTTTGGGGAACCGTTGCATCGGCTACGGCGATATGCAAAACGAATTGAACAAGAGCAAAAGTCGATTCCGCTGCCGCAAAATTTTCAGATTTGGGAGTACAACTACCTGGCGCGAAGTTTTAACCGGATGTTGAAACAGGTGATGGCGCATTCAGCGGAGTTGGAGGTGGCATGGCAGGAGGCGATGCAGGCGAATCGCAGTAAGAATCAGTTTTTGGCGAATACGTCCCACGAACTTCGCACGCCGCTGACGGCAATTATCGGCAGTATCCAGTTGGTGAAGGAAGGCATATGCGATAACCGCCAGGAGGAGGTGGAGTTTCTGCAACGGGCGGAGGATGCGTCGATCCATTTGCTGCAAATTATTAATGATTTGTTGGATGTGGCAAAGATTGAGGCCGGAAAGCTGGCCTTGGTGATGGAGCCAGTGGATTTGCATCAGGTGCTGAAGGATGTGATTGGGATGAAGGAGATCACGCTGCACCAAAAGGGGTTGGGGCTGACGGTGGCGACGGTGCCGCAAGCGTTGCCTGTGCTAGCAGATGAGGCAAAGTTGAAGCAGGTGTTGCTGAATGTCATTGGCAATGCGATTAAATTTACGGAAGCGGGCGAGATTCGGGTAGCGGTACGGGTGGAGCAACGGGCAGCCCATCCGGTGGAAATTCCCCAACCGTCTACGCCTGTACCTAAACCACAAGGGACGGTGGATGAGTTGGAGGATGCGGGTGAGTTTCCCGTGTTGCCTGTGGAGCCAGAGGATGAGGTGCGATTTCCATGGGCGATCGTCACGGTGCAGGATACGGGGATTGGGATTCCACTAGACCAACAAACAAAGCTGTTTCAACCATTTGCAACGGCTGAGCACAATGCCCACTACCGCGCCCAAAGCACGGGGCTGGGGCTGTCGATTTGTAAGAATTTAATTAAGCTGATGGGCGGTACGATTACGCTGCACAGTGAGGGAGAAGGCTGTGGCACAACGATTGAGGTAGTGTTGCCACTGCTACAACCGGAGGATGAGTTTGAAACGGTGGGTTGAGGGTGGAGTGGGTGGTGAATGGTGGATCGTGGATGGTGAGTGAGTAGGTGGAAGGCTATGAATTGGAGAATTGTTACCAGTTCCCTGTGAAGCTGTTAACTTGTCTTGGCTCTTGATCAAACTCTACCCACTAAGTCCAGGATATTCCCAAGTTGCGGCTTGGTTCGCCAACTCAACCCCGACCTGACTCTGAATAATTCCTCAACCACTCTAAAACTCGGCTAAACCACAATCTGAACACACAATCTGAACAGTACGTTTATACTTTGTCAGGGAACTGTTCGTAGTAATGGCTTTA
>CAZJZR010000397.1:0-4462 GCA_964550475.1 uncultured bacterium | reverse complement strand
ATCGTTCATCATGAATCACAGTTATAGCACTTTTCCTATAGCCGCTTGCACTAACATCGGCTACGCCCAACCACTCAAATCCCTATCCAAGCAGGAGCTTATAGTGGTCAGTCATACCTCATAAATATGAAAAAACGCCATTTAGACACAGACCAATAACGTTGATCTCGCCAAGGAACGTGACGATTCCCATTTCTGCGGCTCAAGAGGATTGCGGACTATGCCCACTTCTCCCATGGGGGGAGTGAATAGTTACAACGGAGAACCCCCGACCTCTATGCAGAAATCGGGGGTAGTGATGGCGTTATTGATTCAGATGGTATCGTTTGCCCATAACCGTTGCCCGTAACCGTTCACATCCCACCGTGGGAAAAGGGTTGCGGGCTACGCCCGCTGGTTTCTCCCCCAAGGAGGAGTGAACGGTTACGTTTGCCCGATGGCAAACTAACCGCCTTACAACTCAATTGGTTGTTGAGACTGTACGGGGGCAATTTCCAACTGATCTGGAGTAAACGCAGGGTCAACAGCCATTTCCATCGGTTTCATTGCCGCTTCAGCCGTGGCGATGCCAGCATCCGAGGGTGAAACTTGGCTATTGATAGTTGCGTCCACGGACTTGGGGCTTACCGGAGTCAAGCTCTTATTGCCATCCACCGACGTGGGTTGAGTGGTGGTTGCATCTCCACTACCTGTGGTAGTTCCGCCTGTAGTGCTGCCGCCAGTCGTCGTCCCTTCAGTTGCACCGCCAGTGGTGCTGCCGCCTGTAGTGCTACCACCAGAGGTACCGCCGTCAGTCGTACCATCCGCTGCACCAGCAGGCACAGTGTCATTGGGTAATTGCTGCAAGCCAATCAAACCAGGGAAGACCCGGCTGGGTAAACCCACTTGTTGATAAACAGCGACCACACGACCCCGACGACCTAACGCTAAACCACGACCACGACCACGCTCCCGTTCTACCAGGAAGAAGCGATCGTCATCACCGCGCTCAACCACCACTTGCACGGGACCTCTGGGACGTTGAATCACGTATTGTCCAGTCTGGAAGACTGGAGACAGCGTAAAGACGTTGATAAAGGTTGTGCTGGAGGGAAGGATAATGTTAGCCAGATTGACAGTGATGTTGATGGTACTCACATTAAACGTACCACCAGAGGTACTACCGCCGCCGCCCAAGCCACCGCCACCACCCAAGCCAAGGGATGGCGTGAAGGAGCCGAAGTTGGCATTACTGCCATTCACCATAAAGGCGACTGGACCGCTAGCTTTACCCTCTAAGCTGTTCGATCCCTGCCGAAAATCAAATTGGGTATCGCGCCGAGCATTACCTTGGAAGGCCGCAGAGTTAAATCCAAACACAGAGAAAATACCAAAGCTTTCCCCTTTAATCCGATAGGTGGTGGCGGTAGTATTGCTCAGTGCCGTTTGCTGATTCTGCTTCAGATCAAATGGCCCTTCAATCTTGATACTCAGATCGCCAAAGCCATCCAGCTTGAATTCACGTCCACCGGGAGTGCCCACGCTTTGGATCTTGAAGAAAGAGGAACCGGAGAAAGCTAAATCATTTCCAGCGGGATCCAAATCAGTCCCATAGGGGGCTTGGGCACCTGCGGCTTTGGGTGTGACATTATCACCCCGGAAGTCGAACTTAACTCGCCGCCCTTGGATAAATAAGGGTAAGTCGATCGCGCCGCCACCAAAGCCCGTCCGGAATGTCAATTCAGGGGGCAGGCTAATTTTGCCACCACTGACATCGCCATCAAAGGGGCCGAGCTGCATGGTACCTTGATTGGCCTGAAAAGTAGCGGTACTGCTAGGCGCAAGGGTAACGTTGAAGGGCAAGAACAGGGATGGGGTCAGTCCGGGCGTAACTGAGGTAATCAGCGTCCCATTAACATCGAACAGTGGGGTGAAGGTGGTCAACTTAAAGTTGACATCGGTGGGAATCCCTTGGAAGAATACCGGGAAACCTTGGCTAGTAAACGCTACACCACCTAGAATCCCTTGCAGCCGACCAGTATCACCAGCATCAGCTCGATTATTGCCATTGACATCCGTAAATCCAGCCGCCAATGGGGTAAACCGGGACGTATTGGTTGTCCCGCCAGAGGTTTGCAGGGTCAGTCGCTGAATGAAGACATCAAATAAGGTAACGCCGGTGCCGGGATTACGGTTAAAGAAGGCGGCTTGTCCAGATATTCGGCCACCGTTGATGGTGATGTCAGCGTGAGCTGCGGAAGCAGCCAATACGGTCAATCCTCCAGCCAACAAACCTAGGCTAGCTCGATGGAGCATAGATGGTTTGGCTGCTAAAGATTTTTTGTGCAGGGGGTTTGATGTTGGTCGTGCCATGGTGAAAAAACCTCAGGTGAAATATTGAGGTGGAATGGGGATAAACGGAGGAACGCAGTAGCGCAGCAGTGAGAGAATTAATAGAGCATGTATGAATTAGCTGAAAAAACGCTGGAAGCTTAGCGCGCTTTATGCTTCAGCCCACATAAACTGTATCTACTATCTCCGATTGATTCCGATCTGACTTGAGTTGAAATACGTAGACGTAAGGATAAAATGATTGTTCCCAAGTAATTATTGATATCCCTATACCCTAATTTATCTTCTTTTTTATATCCTCCTTATATGGACATCGTCTATACCTATGCAGGGATCCCAAGAATTGTGTACAGCCCGGATTCGCTTGAGCAAAGTGGTATGATGAACCCCTACTCGGTTCTGGCGGGGATCAGCCGTCGGAGGTAAGGGGGAAAGATTGGTGGAAGTCCAACGCTGTCCCGCAACTGTAAGCCATTGGTAAGGAATCGGCATCGTCTGTTGATTGCTCTTGCCTGTCAAGCCAGGATGCCCGCCGAGAGAGACGTTGCAATATTGTGCGATGGACACGAGGTAATTATGAAATTAGGTTGGACTGTCCGAGGACTGGGTGGCTTTGTCGCTCTGAATCTTGTCTTGGCCGTATTGGTGGCTACTCCAGCCTTGGCGCACCATGCTCTGGGTGGGCGGTTGCCTGCCAATTTTGGGGAAGGATTTATTTCTGGACTAGCTCATCCAGTGATTGGGTTAGATCACCTGGCGTTTGTTGTGGCGATTGGGTTATTGGCGGCATTCAAGACCTGGGGGATGACTAGCCCGATCGCCTTCGTTATAGCGGCTCTGGGCGGTACTGCCCTGCACTTGCAATCGGTGAATCTGCCTGGTGCCGAAGTGTTGATTTCCGGTTCAGTTTTACTGTTTGGGGTCATGTTAGCGATGGGTCGCAGCCCCCATTGGTTGGTGGTGACGGGGTTGGCCGCGATCGCCGGAATTTTCCATGGCTATGCCTACGGGGAAGCGATTATGGGTGCGGAAATGACTCCCTTAGCGGCGTACCTGTTAGGCTTTACTGCGAGTCAACTGGTGATTTCCTTGGGGGCGTATGCGATCGCCCGTACCGTCGTCAAACCGTTAACCGACGCGCCCAACCTCAGCTTGCGCTTTGCTGGATTCACCATCTGCGGGATTGGTGCAGCCTTCTTAGCCAGAACCTTAGTTGGGTAAGCCAAACCCAGCAACTATACTGTGTCAGCCAACAAATTTTACTTTGTAGTTCCAACTTCAGTTGGCTGGCTAAAGCCAGTACTACAAACAGTTCCCTGACAAAGTATAGAAACCAGAAACCCGGTTGTTTGCTCAATCGCCTAACCCCATTCAGCAAACAACCGGGTTTTTTGTAGCACGCATCAGCACGCATCGCGTTTCAGCCGCTGCCAACTCTTGACAAACTATTAGGAACGACTCGTTTCACCGAAATTCGATTTATGATCCCTTTCGGATTATTTTTTATGGATTATTGCGGCTAACGGTCTATGCAACTCACCCCCCAAGAAAAGGACAAACTGCTGATTTTTACCGCTGCCCTGTTGGCAGAACGGCGCAAGGCCAAAGGCTTGAAACTCAACTACCCAGAGTCGATCGCCTACATCACGGCAGCCATTTTGGAAGGGGCGCGGGAAGGCCGGACAGTGGCAGATTTGATGAGTTATGGCACCACTTTACTCAGCCGTGATGATGTGATGGATGGGATCGCCGAGATGATCCATGAGGTGCAGGTGGAAGCCACGTTTCCTGATGGGACAAAGCTGGTTACGGTACATCATCCGATCCAGTAAGGAGTCAGTACACAGCAGCTAATCAGCGGATTAGGACTGGGTGAGTGCCCCCAATTGCGCGGTCACATCCTGAGTAGTGTCCACCGGGATCACATAGGTCTGTTCCGCAGCGGTGAAGGCTTCACAGGCGGCCAGTTGTGCCGCTAGCAGATCGGCAGTGGCATCAGCAATGTCGCCCTGCCGCTGTTCCAAGCGTTGCCGCAATACGGCCTCTGGAGCGGTGCAGTGGATGATCTGGAGCGGGATCTGATGGGCGGTGGCTTGGGCGATCGCCGCTCCCCGCAACTGTGTCCGGTCGT
>CAZJZR010000396.1:0-4465 GCA_964550475.1 uncultured bacterium | reverse complement strand
AAATCACAACCAACCCAATCTAAAAGGGTGGATTAAACGTTGATTTTTCCTGCGCTGTGGACAGGGAAAATCAACCGTTTAGTTCCCTGTTCAACCTAGTTCCCTGTTCAACCAACCTCAGAGTCAGCCATCAACCGTAACCGTTCATGCATTGGATAGCCATCATTTGGTCATTGATCCGTCGCAACCTGCGCTGGATGGCTTGGAATCTGTTCTTAGCCATCATTCCCTTCCTGCTCAGTCATTGGTTATTTCGGGGGAAACCATCCCAGCATCGGCGATCGCCCCTGTGGTGGCTCGTGTTGCTGGTATTCATCGCCTTTCTGCCCAATGCCCCCTACGTTCTCACCGATGTCATTCATTTGATCTATGACATCCGCTCCATCGGCTCCATCTGGGAAATCACCCTGATCCTGATGCCCGTTTACTTGCTGTTTATGTTTGTCGGCTTCTCCGCCTATGCCCTGTCGCTGATGAACTTGGCCATTTATCTCAAACAACAGGGATGGGGACGCTGGGTACAGGGAGTTGAATTAGTCATTCATGGACTCTGTGCCATTGGGATTTATTTGGGGCGATTTGTCCGGCTGAATAGTTGGGATTTGGTGACCCAATTGGATGCGGTGGCCGAGAGCGTCATTGATGATTTGTTGGGTAAGCGTCCCCTGTTGGTTGTCGTAATTACGGCTATTATTTTGACAGCCTTGTACATGACATTAAAACCCGCCTATTTAGCTTGGGGACGGGGCTATTTTCGCGATCAGCCCCGCTTCACGAATGGAAATCCTGAAATCGTCAATGATGGCCTGGAATTGGACAATTCATAAATTCTTCCTGAACAATTGTTCGATGGAGAACGTTGGACAGTAACCATCACAGGCGCAGACCGTTTGACTGTGGCCATTTCAGTGAGATCCGCTCATGCAGCAATTCATGCACCAGTTCGTGTACCAGTTTGTGCAGCAGTACCGATGGTGGGCGATCGCGTCCTTCATGGCGTTGGGATTAGTGGCGATGCTCGGACTGCATGGGGTGCTGAATTATTACACGCCCACCCCGTGGAATCAGCTTTCCGAACTGTCTACCAGCCCATCTGAGCCACCCTTGCCCCCGTTGCGTACCCTGGCGAAGCAACAAGCATTAACCATTGGTGCGGCAGTCACCATGGAGCCATTCCTCAATGATCCTGCCTATCGCCGTTTGATCGCCCGCGAATTTTCCGGCATCTCCCCAGAGAACGCGATGAAGTTTGAACTGTTGCAACCCCAACGCAACCAGTTCCAATTTGCCGAAGCCGATGCCTTGGTTGACTTTGCCCAAGCCCATGACATGAAAATCCATGCTCATGTGTTGGTGTGGTACAGACGCATACCTGACTGGTTGCTGCATGGGCAGTGGAGTCGGGATGAGTTAAAAGCCATTCTTAAACATCACATTGAGACGGTAGTCGGTCGTTACCGAGGCAAGATTGACAGTTGGGATGTGGTGAATGAAGCGGTGAATATGCAGGGCACGGGCATCCGGGATGATTTTTGGCGACGCGGGATTGGTCCAGACTATATTGATCTGGCGTTTCAGTGGGCCCATGCTGCCGATCCGACTGCCAAATTGTTTTATAACGATTTTGGCGGAGAAGCCCTCGGTCGCAAGTCGGATCAGATCTATCAATTGGTGAAAGGTTTGCGCGATCGCGGTGTCCCCATCCACGGGGTGGGTCTACAGTCACACTTCAAACTGTGGAAATTGCCATCGCTGACGGGAATCGCTGCTAATGTTAAACGGTTGAGTGATTTGGGTTTGGAGGTGCAGTTCACCGAATTGGATTTGCGGGTACACAAAGCATGGGGCACCCAAACCGATAAATTAACTCGCCAAGCCCAGGTGTATCAACAAATTACCCAACTCTGTTTAGCGGCTCCCCGGTGTCACGGCATTACCACTTGGGGTGTAGCGGATCATTGGTCGTGGGTGCGGTTTGTGTTGCAACAACCGGATTCCCCCTTGTTATTTGATCAGAATTACCAGCCCAAACCGGCCTATTTTGCAGTGGCTCAAGCATTGCGAAGCCACCGCTAATCGTTTACGGTTTAATCCAGCATTAACTGCGATCAGGCGGAATAGAGGCGGAATAGGCATAGGGCATGACCAATGGCGGCGAATCGAATAACGGTAAATTCATTGTGTTTGAAGGGGGCGAAGGATGTGGCAAAACGACCCAACTGGCACGCCTGTCCAAGTGGCTGATGGTGCAACCCCATCCCCCCACTGTTGTTTGCACACGGGAACCGGGGGGCACTGAGTTAGGCACGCAATTACGCCAGCTTTTGCTGAATCGGGATCAAGTGATTGCTCCGGCAGCCGAATTATTGCTGTATGCTGCCGATCGCGCCCACCACGTCGATACCCACCTGCGCCCCCACTTAAACCAGGGAACGTGGGTGCTGTGCGATCGCTACACTGACTCCACCGTGGCCTATCAGGGCTATGGGCGCGGCTTGGATTTGGGTTTAATCGATCAGTTAAATCAAATCGCCACTGGAGGGTTAGCAAGTCACCTCACCCTCTGGTTGGATTTGGATGTGGAAGTGGGGTTAGCCCGGACTCGTCAGCGTGGCCTGGGCGATCGCATGGAACAAGCGGATTTGGCGTTTCACCAACGGGTACGGGCAGGCTTTCAAGCCCTGCATCGCCAATTCCCGGAACGGATTACCCGCATTGATGCCAGCCTCAGCGAGGCCGATGTGGCGGCTCAAATTCAGGCGGTAGTGCAGCAATGGTTACCCGGATGTTAAGGGATGGGCAGATCAGATCAGTTCAGTCCTGTAACTATAGCAACGCCAAGGCTGCTGGTTTGTGGGCGATCGCGTACAACACATCCACCGCTAAGGATTGCACCTGCTGTTGTCTCAATCGCTCGATAATCCGTTGGCGTACCCGCTCCTGGGTCGCCGCGTCTAATTGATTCACCGTGCCGCGCAAACCCCCGCCTAACACCATCGTCCACCAATCCTCTGGACAGGCCAACGGTTGCGGATCGGAGGCGGAAATCACTTGGACGGCGGTTACCCCGGCATCCTCTAATAGCTGTTGCAGCGATTGGGCATCGCTGATCCGTTCCCAGGGCGGTGTGCGACGGGCTAAATCGGGACGTTCTGCCGCCACCACATCCCAAAAGATGCCATTGGCGGGTTCAAACACCTGGGCACCCCAGGAGGTAATCGCCAAGGTGCCACCGGGACGCAGCATCCGCCACAGTTCGCGTACTGCTGTCGTCATGTCGGCGACAAAGAAAATCCCAAAGACGCAGACGATCGCGTCAAAGTACCCGTCTGGCAAGCCTAAGGTTTCAAAATCAGCGGCGCGAAATTCCAGGTGGGTTAAGTCCCGCTCTGCCGCCTTTTGCCGTCCCAGGGCCAGCAACGATTCGGCAATATCCACCGCTAATACCTGTCCCGTTGCCCCAGTGGCGATCGCCGCTGGAATCGCCGAAGCTCCCGTCCCACAGCACACATCTAAGACGCGATCGCCGGGTTGAATGCCCGCATAGGCCACCGTTTGCTGCCCAAACCGATCCCAAAACGGCAAGGCAGGATGGTCGAAATGGTCGGAGGCGGCGTTAAACACCGCTTCAATTCTGGCCAACGTTTCTGCTTTCGTCGTCATAGCGCGTCCTTGCCTGTGGCTGTATGTGACCGAAGTCAAATCTTTTCAGTTTTACAGCTCCCCATCACCAACCCACCACCACCAGTCAGGCTAATCCAGGTTCATCCGGTTGACCCATGGCACCAACGAGAGGCTGAATCTTTAACTGACCTAAAATCGAGCGGGGATAGCCAATCCCAGCGATAGGATGGAAGCATTCAGTATCGTCATCATGACTAATGCGATGGCTTTTGGCTAGGTGATGCCGACTCTAATTGCCCCTTAGCCAGCGGTCACACAGTTAAACCACCCAGGACGGGTTGAGGAGACTATTTATGAGTGATTTCCAAGACTTTCTCAAACACGCGCTTGTCCATGTATCCGTTGGCGAGTTTAAGCCAGGTAAATTTGCCGAAGCCCAACGGTTATATGAAGAAGCCATCTCAACTTACAATCAAGGCTTCAAAGGGGCATACTTGCTGCGAGAACCGGGTACCGATCGCGGCATTTCCCTGATTTTCTGGGACAGTGCGGAAGACATGGGCAATAACCAGAGTGCCCTCCATGCCGAAATTGTCAAAAAAATGGCTCCCCTGTTTGTCGCTCCCCCCACCATCACGCTGCACGAAGTGGTGACCCACATCGTCCCCGATGGTGACCATCAGGTCTACGTGGAAACGGACACCGCAGCCTAAGCCTAAAGCACCCACGCCGCTAATCGTAGGGACACGGCATTGCCCATTGGTGTCAACTTAGGATGTAACCTCCACTGCCACAGGCTTGCCCACCCTATGTACTCCGTACAGGCTACGCCAACGGGAAG
>CAZJZR010000395.1:0-4466 GCA_964550475.1 uncultured bacterium | reverse complement strand
AGGGGCGGTTAAAACCGCATCTACAAGAACTAAACTCGCCTACGCGGGTTTCAAACCCCTTAGTCCGCCTACGCGGACTATTGCCCGTAGGGCAATAGCCTTCGGCATGGCTACGCTAGGGCTTCGCTAGTGTTTGTATAGCCGCGTAGGCAAAGCCAGCCCAACGGGCTTATTCTATTCGCCCGGATGTACCCCCCAACGGTTGGATACGCCCGTTACACTCTGCTGCAAATGCCGAACGTCCAGTTCAGGGTGGGGAACGCTAAATTTAAGCGTTATGGTAGGGGGAGCTTGCCTGTTATTTTATAAGACATCCTTCTGGCGATTGTTGTGTTAGCTGCCGTATCCCGCTATCTTGCCTCTATCCTGCATCGGGAGTTTTGGATTGAACCTCCCGAACGGTTGTTGCTGGAGGTCTTAGAGCGGATGGCGGGCGATCCGGGTGATGGCCGCGATCGCTGTATCGTCGTTTGCCGCGATCGCCGCTGTGTGGGATTGTTGACCAATCAGGACATCAGCCGCGCCCTCCTGACCCAGCAGCAACAGCAAGCTCAACAGCAAGCTCAACAGCAAGATCAACAACAATCTCAATCCCCAGACGCTACGACCCAGCCCATCCCCTTCGCCAACCTGACCCTTGGCGCGGCCATGACGACTAACCCAATCACCTACCGCCTTAGCACTCCAGAAATTAGCGCGGCAGATGTTCGGGAAATTCTCAAACAGTTCCAACAGCATCCAATTCAGCATCTGCCCTTGCTGGATTGCCGCGATCGCCCGTTGGGGGTTGTCACCAGCCATGACTTGATTCATCTCCTCGCTCCCACCCTCGACCCAGAAACGGCTCTACAAAAAAGTGAGTCCAATAACCGCGCCCTGCTACAAGCCATCCCCGATCTGTTGTTACGGATTCGCCGCGATGGCACCTGTCTGGACTTTATTCCGCCTGTGGATGCCAAAGCCGGGACATTTTTGCCGATTAGCTTTCACCTGTCCGAAGTCTTACCGCCCGACTTGCTGGCCAATCAATTACACCGGATTGATCAGGCATTGCGAACGGGAGAATTGCAGGTTTGGGAACATCAATTAACCAAAAATGGCCAGCCCTGTTGGGAGGAGGTGCGGTTAGTTCCCTGTGGCGCGGATGAATGTTTGGTGATTGTGCGCGATATTACGGAACGGGTGCGCCTCGAAACCGAGCATCAAGTGGTGGAAGCGGCACTGTGGGAAACTGAAGCGACTAACCGCGCCATTCTGCAAGCCATGCCGGATTTGTTAATTTGTATGGATAGCAACGGCAATTATATTGACGTTCTCAGTGTTGGCCATGTGAATCTGGTCTCCAGTGCGAATCAGTTGAAGCAAACCGATGTATTTCATGCTGTCCCCTATCCAGTAGCCCGTGATCAGTTGCACCATGTCCAGTTGGCGATCGCCACGGGGGAATTGCAAGTCCATGAACAGGAACTGATCGTTAATGGGGTGGTGCAGTACGAGGAAGTCCGGACTGTTCGCCTAGGGGGCGATCGCGCCCTGATGATGGTACGGGATATTACGGATCGCAAGCGATCGGAGTTGCAATTACAGCAAGCGAAGGACGCGGCTGAAACCGCTAGTCGCGCCAAGAGTGAGTTTTTGTCCACCATGAGCCACGAAATCCGGACACCCATGAATGCCATTATTGGCATGACGGAATTACTGGAGGGGACGGCTCTCACCCCTAACCAACAACAACTGGTGCAGATGATTCACAATGGCGGCGAGACATTGCTGGCTGTGATTAATGATGTGCTGGACTTTTCCCGGATTGAGTCTGGGTGGTTGGAGTTGAGTCCGGAGTGGGTGGATTTGCGATTGTGCATTGAGGAAACACTTGAACTATTTGGTAACCGAGCAGCAGAAAAAGGGTTGGAATTGGCTGCAATGGTGTCAGCGGCTGTCCCCTCGCAAATTTGCATTGATCCGACCCGATTACGCCAGATTTTAATCAACCTGTTGGGCAATGCCATCAAGTTTACGGAGCACGGAGAAGTGATCCTCACTGTGGCGGCAGTGCTGGAGGCGGAACCCGTTATAAATCAGGCGAGTCAGCGGGCGATCGCACCGTTCCCCTCCCCTACCTTCCCTACCTCCATCTCCAACTCGCTCAGCCCCAACCGCTATCAGGTGAGTTTGACCATCCGTGATACAGGCATTGGCATTCCCCGCGATCGCCTGCATCGCTTATTCCAACCCTTCAGCCAAGGCGATAGCTCCATCACCCGTCAATATGGCGGTACGGGGTTGGGGTTGGCGATTTGCAAGCGGTTGTGTGAATTGATGGGTGGACAGATTCAGGTCAGCAGTACACCCGGTCAAGGGTCTAGCTTTCAAGTCACTCTTCCCGTCCATGGACGCGCCTACGTCCCATCCCCCGATGTGCAGGCGTTGGCAGGAAAACGGGTATTAATTGTGGATGACGTGCTGAGTGTGCGTCAAATTTTAGCCCAGCAGATGCAGGAGTGGGGCATGGTGACGCAGGTGGCGGCAATGGCGGAGGTTGCCCTGGCAAAATTGCTCTGCCCGCAACGCCCCAATCACAGCCAGTTGGATGGTCACGAATCGCTGACGGGGAAACAGGTGTACCCGGTTGATGTAGTGGTGGTAGATAGTCAGATCACCACGAGTTCCGGGCAAAGCCTCGCAGCAGCCATCCAGCAACAATGTCCCAATTTACCGTTGCTATTGTTGACCGTGATGCTTCCCACTGGCTCACTCACCCAACTGCCGCACGTTCCCCACCTCCCCAAGCCCATCCGGTCATCCCGTTTGTTAACGGCACTGCTGGCGGCGATCGCGCCCCCTGCTCCCGCTATTCCCCCCTCTACCGCATTACCGACGGCATCACCAACCCGCCCCCTGCAAATTTTGGTCGCGGAGGATAATGTCGTGAATCAAAAGGTGATTCGCTTAATGTTGGAACGGTTAGGTTATCAGCCCACGCTAGTCAGTAATGGCCTAGAGGTGCTAACGCAGTTGCAGAATCTAGCCTATGACGTGATTCTGATGGATGTCCAAATGCCAGAGATGGATGGACTAACCGCCACGCGCTTAATTCGCAGCCAATTGGCTGATCAAATCACGCCCCAACCTTGGATTATTGGTTTAAGTGCTAATGCCGCCCAAGAAGACCAGGATCTGGCGATCGCGGCGGGGATGAACGACTATTTGACCAAACCGATCAAATTGGATCACTTAACTAAGGTGTTAGCGCAAATCCCCAGCCGAGTCTTGATCTGACGGGTACGTTCGCACATTAAATGTCGCTGCCATCAAGGACTTTTCGCTCAACGAAATCACCCCTTAAACGACCATCCCACAAGCAAAACAAGTCAATTACGGGACAGAAAGCGACATTCGCCCTAATTCGCACATTTCATGTAGAACAACGCAAACAGGAGAAACGGCAACGGCAACGGTCTGAGCAGAAAAAACTACGGGAAAAGAGCAAGCAAAACTCAAACGTGGTGGAAATGCGGAAACAACGGGCAGGCAAATCAAGCACGCCAGGGCAGGCCATGGAACTGTTGCCAGAACGAGTTTCTGCCGATCGCGTACAACCAATGCCTGCTGCACCTGTGCCACAGCCCTCTGAATCAGCAATTGTCACTCCTTTGGTAGCGAAGCAACCGCAACTTGTGCCAACGACAGAAAATTCTCAGATAGTAGCCTCTGACCCTGTGACAGAAGAACGGCATGGATTAATTATTCCCAAACAGAAAACGCTCAAGAGGCTCTGGTGAGACATGGCTCAATCACAATTGGCTGTTCAAGTTCCGGTAGAAGTTCTTGCGCCTCGGTTGGATCTAACCGATGTGCTGGCCAAAACGACGGCGATCGCAGACTTATTTGAGACTGCGTTTATCCCGACGAATCGTGCCTCCCAATATTTCAGATGGCTGGATGAGTTACGACTGTTGAAGCAGTGCGGTCGAGTCATTGATCCTAGGGACGTTGGGAAAAGTCGATCGTCCTTACAGTATCGAGAGGAGGATCGGAAGCGGGTTTCTTGTGTTAGAGCGTGGTCTAATTGCAGTTCTAAACGGTTATTTTCAGCGATTCTCAAAGACATTAACCATGCGGCTCCTAGCGGACGGCGGCAAGATTTACGCTCTAGGCTAGCTGGATCGCTTGAGCTATTTGGGATTGAGCTGTTGCTGGTGGACAATGCCGATAATCTCCAAAGGAAGGCCAATAGTTTGCCTTCGGCTTATGCCTTGGGGCAAGCAGCGGGCATTGGCGCGGTGATTGCCCGCTGCGATTATCCAGAAGTTAGATCTTGTTTCTGAGCAATCACTCAGCTTTCCAATTTATCACTTGTCACTAGGAGACTTAATCAATGAGCTATTTGACTTAGATTCCCAATTAGAAATTCCTGGTTCTAATTAAATTTGTGTTGTCCACCGTAGGGGCGAAGCATTCCGGTA
>CAZJZR010000394.1:0-4502 GCA_964550475.1 uncultured bacterium | reverse complement strand
TCTGGGTAAATGTGTTCCAGGACGGAAATGGAAATGACGTGATCGAAGCGATCGCTGGCAAATTCCAACTGCCGCACATCGGCAATTTGATAGTGCAAGTTGGTGAGTCCCAGAGCTTGGGCGATCGCTGCATAGGGAGCCAGTTCCGCTTCGACAATGTTGATGTAAATGAATTCCACCGCTGGATGGGTGGTGGCCAGGTAAAGCGAAAACCATTGGGGACTGCCCACATCTAACACAGTGGCGTGAGATGGCAGGTGCAGATCCCGCAGGATGGCTTCAAATTCGGCATAGCGCATATAGTCAATCGGACGGGCAGCGTGTTTGCGGGCAACCCGACGGGCAACTTGGTGATCCGCATCCGCAGGCAGCGATCGCCGCGATCGCTCAGCCAAGGCACGAATCTGCATCGCCATCGCCACCGCCCGTTGTAGTTCCGCCATGATCCGCCGCCCCAGTCCTGATGGTTGTCAACAAATCGTAATCCAGATGTGAACAAATTCGCGCATTGTTGAGGCTGACCGGGAACTCAAGCGTAAGATCAATCCAATTCCCTCCGTGAAATCACTACAAGTAACCATTCAGGTAGCCACATCTAGGGCGCGGAAACCGCACCCCTACAAATCAATGTTAGAAGCGTAGGGGGTGGGGAACCCAACCCTCTTGGAACAAGCAGTACAGCGTTGATCAAGCTGAATAGTTACTCACTCCAATTCTTGCTCGTACTCCTTAGTCAAAGTTGTCCAGTCATCCATTTGGGTCATATATGAGCAGTCTGCATCTCGGCTTCCGTCACAAATTCCGCCTCCGCACCACCTTAGTCATTCCCTTCGTCTTGCAAATTGTCACAGCGGTGGGGTTAGTCGGTTATCTTTCGTTTCGGAATAGCCAAAAAGCCGTCGATGATTTAGCCAATCGCCTCAATCGCGAAATCAGTGTACGGATTGAGCAACATGTTATTAATTACCTGAACAAATCCCAAAATACCCTTTGGCTGACCTATGCAGGGGTCAAAAGTGGCAACTTTAATCTGCAAGATTACGATCGCCTCCGTCGCTATTTTTGGCAATTGGTCAATACTGGAACCTTTGAAGGCTATGCCATTTATGGTAATGAACAAGGCGAATTTGTTGGAGTCGAGTACCAAGAGAATGGCACCGTTGAACTAAAAATCCGTACCCTCGCAACCGCCCCCATTCGCCATACCTACTTGTTAGATGACCGGGGTGAACCGCAAAAATTACTCAAATCCGCAAAATATGACCCGCGTACCCGTCCGTGGTACAAGGCGGCAGTCCAAGCCGGGAAGCCAACTTGGAGCGAAATTTATCCCTTCTTTTCTAGTAACAATACGGTACTTGGCCTGTCTCCGGTGTATCCCGTCTATGATGCACAAAACAAGCTGTTGGGGGTGCTGTGCATTAACATCCGACTGGCGCAAATTACGGATTTCATCCAGCAATTGCAGATTAGTCCCAACGGCCAAAGTTTTATCATCGAGCGATCGGGGGATTTAGTTGCCAGTTCCACCATGCCGCAACCGTTCAAAATTGTGGGAACCGGAGACGATCGCAAAATTGAACGCATTGCCGCCACTCGCACAGATAATCCCGTCGTCAAGCAGACTGCCCACCACCTGCTGGAACGATTTGGCCAGTTTAGTGCAATTCAAAGCAGTGCCACGATGAAATTCCAAATGCCGGATGGGGCGTGGTATTACAGCCAAGTGTTGCCGATCCGCGATGGGCGCGGCATTGATTGGTTAACGGTGGTGGTGGTGCCAGAACGTGACTTTATGGCTCAGATCACCGCCAACACCCGCAATACCATTGCCCTGTGCGGGGTGGCATTAGTGGTGGCGATCGCGATCGGCATCCTCACCGCCCGCTGGATTGCCGAACCAATTGATGCGATCGCTGCCGCCTCCCAAGCCATGGCCGCAGGCAAGCTGAATCAGCACGTTCACTCTGCGCCAATTCAGGAACTCAACCACCTGGCCGATGCCTTTAATAGCATGGCCAATCAATTAAACGAATCGTTTGCCACCTTGGAAGACCGAGTGGTGGAACGCACAACCGAATTAGCCACCGCCAACGCTGAAATTGGCTTGCTGAACGAAAAACTCAAGGAAGATAATCTC
Source organism: uncultured bacterium (assembly GCA_964550475.1). GTDB lineage: Bacteria > Cyanobacteriota > Cyanobacteriia > CAIUCS01 > CAIUCS01 > CAIUCS01. The sequence continues at coordinate 2,362 of CAZJZR010000394.1, read as the reverse complement.
CGTATGGGGGCAGAACTGAATGTGGCGCGGCAAATTCAGCAAATGATTTTGCCCAAACCGGAAGAATTGGAAATTGCTGGGTTAGATATTGTGGGATTTATGGAGCCTGCGGATGAGGTGGGCGGCGACTATTACGACGTGCTGTATACCGATGGCGTAGTTACCATCAGCATGGGCGATGTCACAGGCCACGGACTGGAAAGCGGCATTTTGATGCTGATGACCCAAACGGCAGTGCGGACATTGAAGGAAGTACGGGAACAGGATCCGGTGCGCTTCCTCGATACCCTCAACCGCACCATTTATAAAAATGTGCAACGGATGGACTCGGAGAAAAATCTGACGCTAGTGGTGCTGAACTATGCCCACGGTCGGGTCAGCATCAGTGGTCAGCATGAGGAAACGATTGTGGTGCGGCGCGACGGTCAGATTGAGCGAATTGACACCATTGATTTGGGCTTCCCGATTGGCTTAGATGACGACATTGCCCAGTTTATTAGCCATGCGGTGGTGGAGTTGCAACCCGGTGATGGCTTAGTGCTATACACCGACGGCATCACCGAAGCCCAAAACGATCGCAAACAACTGTATGGAGTAGAACGATTGTGTACGGTAATTTCCCAACATTGGGAGCGATCGGCCAATGAGGTGAAACAAGCGGTAATCGAGGATGTACGTCGGCACATTGGCAAAGCCAAGGTGTTTGATGACATCACCCTATTGGTGCTGAAACAGCAGACCCTAGTGGGAGATGCAATGATCGCGGTCTCGCGCGCTGAGTATGAGTTGCAGTCGGTTTAGCTGGTCAGTGGTCAGGGACAAGCCTGAACCGCAAATCCCCCACCCAAATTGTCATCATGTGATTGAGATTTGCAAATTGCATATGTTAGGCTGATGCTTTTCTTGGATGCCCATCAGGGACAGGCATCCGCGACGACTGCTTCCTGCGTGCATCTGGTTAGAATCGCGGCGTTGCTGAATCAGGATATGAATTAGAAGTTGGATGAATGGGAACGAAGTTCCAATTCATCCTGCTATTCAGCACCACCAGAATCGCTATAGTTACCATACACGTTGCCCGCTTAAGTACTGATTATGGAGCTTGAGCAACCGAACCACGCCCCCACAGGACAGCGAACCCTTGCCGCGATCGTCTTTTCTGATGTGGTTAACTTTAGCGGCAAGATGTCTGTTGCAGAAGAACAGACGCTCTATCTCGTCCATCGGGATCTAGACCTGATGATGAAGTTGTGTGAGCAATTTCAGGGCAAGGTGTTAAAAGGAACGGGTGATGGTTTGTTGATGTATTTCAACAGCGCAGTTCAAGCCGTTGCCTGCTCGTTAGAAATTCAAAAAGTGTTGGCGGAACAGGCGACAACGTTGCCACCGGACGAGGTTTTGCAACATCGGATTGGCATCCATTTAGGGGATGTATTTCTGAGTGAAACCGATGTGATGGGTGATGGGGTGAATATTGCCGCACGCCTGCAAGCGGAGGCGGATCCAGGGGGAATTTGCATTTCTCAGATTGTCTATGATGTGGTGAAACGCCGACTTGAAATGCAGGCGACCTACCTGGGGGCGCGGGAACTAAAGCATATTCAAGAATCGGTGCCCATCTATCAAATTGTCTTAGCGGCTCAGTCGGTTAACCCAGAAAGTTCAAACGGGTTGTTGCAATCGAGTACACCGATTGAGGCAAGCATTAGCTCAAAGCCATTTTCGCTGAGTCCAGAGCAAAAACAAGGATTGGATCGGGTGTTAACTGAGGTGATTGGCCCGATCGCGCCGATTGTGCTGCAAAAGACGCTGAAACAGGCCACAAATGGCAATGAGTTGTTAACCAAATTGGTAGCGCAATTGCCGCCGGATCAACAGGCACGGTTACAGACCAGCCTGGCACAGATCTTGACGACTGCAATCCAACCACAAGCCCGATCCGATGGGGAATCCATGGGTGCGATGGGGCGATCGCCAGAACCGCCAAATCAAACTTCGGTTGACAGCTCGGCAAACTCCCATGATCAACCACTGGTGGAGATTGATCCGGACTTCATCAAACAATGCGAACAGGAACTGATGAAGGAAGTTGGTCCCATCGCCAGCACCTTGATTAAACGCACATTGACCCAGCAAAGGCCACAATCCCGTGCGGATTTAGTGGCGGCACTCAGCCAACATTTAACCAGCCCCCAAGCCGTGAAGTTGTTTCGCGATCGCCTACAGCATGATGGTTAACCGGAATTAGTTAACCGGAATTAATTTGTGTTAAAAGCCTTTTCAAACGAACGATTCGTAACCGTTCACAGCCCCACGTGGGAAAAGGGTTGCGGGCTACACCCGCTGGTTCCTCCTCCTTGGG
>CAZJZR010000393.1:0-4513 GCA_964550475.1 uncultured bacterium | reverse complement strand
CAGACTTCCCAGCCCAAGGCTGGGGATAAAACCGCAGTGAAGACCCCCTCTCCGATTGATGATGTTCCCCCACCACCGAGTGGGAGTAAGTCCCACTGGATGGACTTAGCTGAAAATGCCTCCTTAGTCTGTTCTGGGGCTGGGGTGGTGGCTTCTGTGGTGTTACAGCAGTCGATGTACGCTTCTGCACCACTGTCGCTGGCGTTGGTGCTGGGATTGATGAATCGCCGCCGCTCTGATCAAGAATTGCAGAGTTTGACCAATACCAGCATTAATCAACTGGATCAAAAGGTTGTTAAAAATCTGAATTCTTTGCGGCAGCGGGTACTGGCCTTACCAACGCCAGAAACGTTGGATAACGTCAAGGAAGCGATTATGCAAAGTAATCAGGAGGCGATCGTAGCGGTACAGACGGAGGTGTTTCGCCGTCTGAATGCCAAGGAAGCCGTTGACCTGACTCCGCTCCAGGAAGAAATCCGGACGGTGAGCGAGCAGCAAGATAAGTTGCGGGGATCGCTGTTGTCGGCGAATCATTTAATCCAAAGTTTGCCGTCGTCTACGCGGGTGGAGCGGTTGGAGAGCGCGATCGCCTCCTTGGTGACTGAAACGACCCAGATGCAGTCCACAGTGGAGGATCTGTCCGATCGCGCCTTCCCTGACTTGGAACCGCTACAGGAGCAGATCAACCACATCAATCGACGGTTTAATAGCCTACCACCACCGATTGATGGCAGTTCCCTGAAGCGGGAAATGGAAGAATTGGTGCGCTTGATGGGCACCTTGGTGCCGAAGCGTGACTTTAGCAGCTTCCAAGCCGACCTCTCGACCTTGGAACAGCGATTCCAAGCCTTGGAACAAACCTTACAACCGCTGCAATCGACCTTGGTGAAGGTAACCAATCGGGTTGAGAGCCTGAGTAAACCAGCGGCAAGTAATCGCTCAGAACAGGAGCGGATTGAACGGCTGCGGGTGGCGGTGGAATCGCTGCAACGGCAGGTCAACCAAGGCGTGACGGGCAGTGGCCAAACAATGAGTCCGGATGTGCAGAAGGTGATTGCCGCCAGCACCGCCAGTCTGCAAAAACAAGTCCAAGACTTGCAAACTCGGCTGAATCAGGTATTGAGCATCATCAATCCAACCCGACTGCGCCCAGAATTGCAAAAGTTGGTGGGAGAAAGCACTACCCAGTTACAGCAGCGGCTGACTGATTTAGAACAACAGTTGGGGCAGCAGTATCAAACCATCCAGCAACAATTGTTTGAACGGCAGTTTGAACAAGCGGTGACGGGGGCACCGGCGGGATCTGTCGCCACTGAGGTGACGGGTAGCGCAACCGTTGATGCCACCACCCTAAATGAAATTGTGGCGACCAACCAGACTGTACAAAGCCAGTTGCAGGATCTCCAGCAACGCTTAGACGACTTGAGTCAGATCCGCCAAACAACGGATGTGCGTGCCGATATTCAATCGGCGATCGCGACCGTCACCCATGAACTGCGGCAACAACTCCAGGATTTGCAACTGCAAGTCAGTTTATTTAGCCATGCCATTCCTGGCCAAGCGGAGTCGAGTGCGGCAAGTTCAACCAGCCCCACCGATGCGGATACGGATGCCAAATTGCAGACCCTGCGGCGAGACATCCAAGCCAACTTAACGGAGCGGAGCAATGAACTCCAAGCGCAGGTGGTGCATGTGCAGGCGGTGATCCAAGAGCTGGAAGAACGGCTGAACCAATTGGCTACGCAGTCGAGCGATCGCCCCAGTGCAGCGGCGATCGAGGACTTACAGCAGCGGATTACGGCCTTAGAAGCGGAACTGCTGGCGACCCAACAGCGACTCGAACAAACCCTAACCACGACTCTAGAACAAAGCCTAGGAGAGCGGTTAGCCCAAAACTTGGACGAGCGGTTAGCGCAACTATCGGCCAATTGGGCTACGTTAGCGAATCGGGATGAAATCCGCGATTTGAGTCAAAAAATCTATGCGATTGAGCAGGAATTGAGCCAATCGCGCCAGCAGTTAGGACAGGCATTGGCAGCGGCTGAGGCTCTGGCGACTGCACCCGTAGCCGATCAAGCCGCGCCATCCGATTCGATCAATCCAATCAATCCAATCAATCAAGCTGAGCAAGCCGATCAAGCTGATTCGGTCGATGAGGGATGGGAGGATCTGTTTAGCTCCATTGAGACTCCGGCTGAGCCAATTCAGTCCTTGGATGAACTGTTAGTCATCGAGACCCCCTCCAGCGCATCATCAGCCCACGGAACGATCCAAAATTTGGAGGCGATCGCGGCAGCATCCCCTGGCTTCCCGCCGATCTCTAGCTCCAGTGCCGAAGCCGCTGCCACATCAGCAGACGATGAAGAGGGCGACACCCTGGAAGATATTTTTGGGGACATCTTTGGGGACGATACAGACGCAGAACCACGGGACATCCCAAGTGGTGGTAGTCCAAATAGCGGTAGTCCAAGTAACGGTAGTCCAAGTGGCGAGCTTGGCATGGCAACAGCCCCAATAGCTGCCGTGCCTGCCTCGTTAACAGTTCCCACGGCTGGTTCTGTCGCCGCTGGTTCTGTCGCCGCCGCCGGAATTGGCTCGCCGATCAGTACGGCCATCAACGCACCGATGGCCGAACCAGTCGGTCAGTTCAACAACAGTACAACGGTGGCAGAGCCGGAGGAGGAGATCGAGACTCCGGTGAGTGCCATGCCGCCGATGGTTTCTGTCAGCCCCTCAGTGGTGCCGTCCGTGGAGCCACTGAGGACAGCAACGGTGACAGCGACGGCAGAGGCTGACACGGCAGACCGTGGGACAGCCAACCGCCCGGAACGCAGAACATCGGTGCCGCTGAACCTGTTGGGAAATGCCCAAACCTTAATTGCGATCGCCTTACCGTGGCAGGAAGATCTCGACTTTCCCCTGGATGTGTTGCAGCGGATCGAGGCTTTGTTAGAGCGGGGCGGTACGGTGGAAATTGGCTGGAGTTTGCCCCGGCAGGAAGCCGCAATGCGGACTGCCCGGTATATCAACCAACGGTGGCACATTACGGATGAACTGCGCGGCTATACAGTCTTAAGCCGATTGGAAGAGTTGCGGCAACAATACCCTGACCAATTGCGGATGCGGTTGCTGGGCACCTATGAAAAGTTCTTGGTGTGCGATTACCAAGATAAGGCGGGTGAACTGCGCCAACTGGCCTTGATTGGCCAAGAAACGGGGCAGAATCCGGAACCGGATCTGTTTGGAGCTTGGGAAGGGGAATCGGATTGGGATTCGCTGAGCCATTGGGGCGACATGCTGACCGATACGGGAATTATCCAAGGGTTGCTGAATCGGGTCTATACTCCCGCATTTGCGCCAACGGATACGATTACTTATTTCAGTCGAGCCGTCACGCGCTATGGTCTGGGCGATCGCCAAGGGGCGATTGAGGACTATACCCAGGTGTTGCGGGTGAATCCCCAGGATACGGTGGCGATGAATAATCGCGGCGTGATCTATTACGAGTTGGGGATTCTCCACGATGCTCTGGCGGATTTTGACCAAGCCCTGAAACTGAATCCCAGCAGTGTGGGCTATTGCAACCGGGGTACGGTGCGGTCGGATTTGGGCGATCGCCGAGGAGCATTAACCGACTACGAAAAGGCAATTGAACTGGATAGCCAGTCAGCCATTGCCTACAACGGTCGTGGGTTAGTCCATGCCAAACTCGGCAATACGGAACGGGCGATCGCGGATTACAACGAAGCGATTGTCTATAACCCGGACTATGCGTTGGCCTATTTCAACCGGGGCGCGGCCTATCAAAAACTAACGCAGCGGTTGGCTGGCATTGTGGACTATACCGAAACGATTCGGATTAATCCAGCCTTTGCAGCGGCTTACAACAACCGTGGATTTTTGCGGTACGAGCTGGGCGAGTTAGACATGGCGATCGCGGATTTTGATCAGGCATTGCAGTTAAATCCCCAATTTGCCAATGCCTACAACAACCGTGGTGTGGTGTTTTCTAAACAACGTAACTACGAACGGGCGATCGCAGACTTTGACCAAGCGTTAGCGATTAATCCCCAATTTGCCAATGCCTACAATAATCGCGGTGTTGCCCATTCCCGGTTAGGGAATCGGGAGCAGGCGATCGCAGACTTACAAAATGCGGCGCGGTGCTTCGGTGAACTCGGTGATGTGATTAACCAGCAGCACACGCTGGACACACTGACGAAGTTGCAGCAGTAGCGGGTGACGGGTAATCAGGAATTGGACATCGATCATGGGTGATCGGGGATGGGAAACCTCACCGATCACCCATGTTTTAAAGAGTCAGGCTGGTTGTCGTCAGCGGACGGATGACTTGGCATCTCATGGCACCATGCCGTGTCCTTCATTTGTCCGCAACTTGCTTACGACACCGACGACAACTCCTTCGACGTACCATTCAAGTCGTACACCTCCACCTCTGGCAGATCCTTGAACAGCACCGTACTGAGATAGCGTTCGCCAAAACTGGGTTGGA
>CAZJZR010000392.1:0-4526 GCA_964550475.1 uncultured bacterium | reverse complement strand
TTACCCAGCCGATTGGCATGAAAAAAAACCGTCCCGGCATTTTGCTGACGGTGGTCTGTCGTCCCGAAACCGCGATCGCCTGTGAAACCCTCCTATTCCAAGAAACGACGACCTTGGGGGTGCGCCGACTGACGCAACAGCGATCGGTCTTGCACCGAGAAATCCACATAGTTGATACCCCGTTAGGCTCAGTGCGGATCAAGTTGGGGTGGGACAGGGCGACGGGCGATCGGCAACTGCTCAACGCCCAACCGGAATACGAAGACTGTGTGCGCCTTGCCCAACAGCACCGCCAACCGTGGCAAGCGATACATGGATTAGCGTTGCAGTGTTGGCAAGCCCAAACCAGTTGCGTCGTCAATAGCCCCAAGCTATCTGCACTAAAGGACTAAAGGAACTGCCAAACACATCTCCCATGCTCTCACTCACTCGGTCTTCCGACAGCAAGTGCTGATGATGCGGTCGCCTCTTGCCATTGGCGGAGTGGCGATTAAAATCGCGGCGATCAGAACAAAAACTGCTAGTCCTTTGGGGTTTGTGTATGAACACCCCCAGTCCTAGGCTGTTACTCAACAGGTTCAACAGGGCTACGCGGGCGTATTTCACGTTTGGGGGAGGGGCGGTTAAAACCGCATCTACAAGAACTAAACCCGCCTACGCGGGTTTCAAAACCCTTAGTCCGCGTAGGCGGACTTTGTTTGTATAGCCGCGAATTCTATTCGCCCGGATGTATCCCCCAACTGTTGGATACGCCCGGGGCTACGCTGCGACTAAAAAAAAGGTTTCGATCTGCGATCGAAACCTTTTTTGATTTCCCGTATTGTCATCTAAGCCAATGCGCCATCACAACCGGATGCGCCTGCTTTAGTTACGCGCTGAGGCGATGGGGGGCAGAACAATCCAAGTTCATCAGCCCATCTTCCAGGTAGTTGATGCGATCGGCAAGGTCTAAAATCCGGGCATCATGGGTCACCATTAACACGGTGCAACCCTTGTCCTTGGCGAGGTCACGCAGCAATTCCATCACCAAGCGACCACTGGTGGAGTCGAGGGAGGCAGTGGGTTCGTCAGCCATGATCAGTTTGGGGCTACCGGCCAAGGCGCGGGCGATCGCCACCCGTTGCTTCTGCCCACCGGACAGGTCGCGGGGCTTGTGATCGACGCGATCGCCCAGACCAACTTGCTCCAACAATTGCCGCGATTCCAACTGAGCCGCCTTCCCCTTGATTCCCTTCAGATGCAGCACCGCTTCCACGTTTTCAGCGGCAGACAGAGCCGGGAACAGGTTGAAATCTTGGAAGATGAAGCCAATATTTTGTAACCGGAAGCGGGTCAACTGCTTGGCAGACATGCGAGTGATGTCTTCGCCCAACAGGTTAACCTTGCCAGCGGTGGGGGTGAACAGACCAGCCAAAACCGTCAGTAGGGTGGTTTTGCCAGACCCAGATGGCCCCATCAACAGTTGAATGCTGCCCTTGGGAATCGATAGGTCAATGCCTCGTAGAATCGGCAAGTCTTGGCCGCCAGAGGGCACAACAACTTCTACTCCCTTAGCGTGGATAGCCGGGGTAGCAACTTGGGGAAAGTTAGCAACAGACTTTGAAGCGAATCCAGACAGTTGGCTTAGGGGGTTGGAGTTAAGTTTGAAGGCGGTAAAGGTTGTCATGGCTTAATAGTTGGCGTTATTGGCAAGCGGGAACGAGATTCGCCGATTAATTACGATTAATTATGAGTGGGACAGCCGTTGGCCTTGTTCAGTTCTGGTTGGGACAACGTTGGTTGCAGCAACGAGTTGAACAAAATTGATGGAAGTGACTACATCGTTTGAGTGGCTATTCCCGAAGGTATCAACCCTGACCGTGAAATTTTTGGCTAGAAAATTCACGTACTTACGTTTCATTACTCATAACAATGCCAGTATTCCCAAATAGGGATTGTGATGTAACAGGGGAAGTAATTGTGATCTTAAACAAGCTGTGTTGTGATCCACATCACCTATGAGTGGGAACTACTTAAAAATGTTCCTCATGTGAATAGAAGTGTCTTCGTCTCCCTTCGGATTAATCTTGTGAAATGCTCTTAGGGTAAAGACTTCAGCACTTTTCGTTTCGAGGTAGACCTAGGCGCAGTGCTAAAAGTAAACTATGGTTTTAGTATGGTTTTAGTGCAAGTTATTGGAGTTGTGACAATCTAGAAACTGTCTAAAACTAAGCCGGCAAGGGTGAGTTGAACCCGGTTCAAGAAGGTATTTCACTATCTATCAACTCATGAAATCCGCCGAAAAAATATGATGACATTACCAAGTTTTCTGGACAAAATTCGCAGAAAATTCACATTTGATTTAGGTACGTAATTCGACTGAAATGGTTGGCAATCTTTCTGACTTGATTGGAATGAATTTTGACAACCATCTACAGGGTGATTTTTCCCTCAGAGGGTGTTTTAAAAGTCCTATTTGCTGTAGCCTTGGCGACTCAAGTCGCGACTATACGGAGAAAACCTGCCTACGCAGGTTATGGGAACCCTTGATTTTCTTCAGTCCGCGTAGGCGGACTATAGCCCGTTGGGCAATAGCCTGCGGCATAGCTACGCTAGGGCTTCGCTAGTGTTCACCTAGTCGCGGCTTTAACCGCCAGACACTTTTCAAACCCTCTCTTGGAATCAACGGTTAGCTAACTCCAGCAGCGACCTTGATATTGTCTTCCCATTTGCGGGGTGGACTGGCGCGGCGGATATTGCGCCAGATTTGGGTGGCAGCGAGGGTGCCATCAGCGACGGCAATGGAAACCTGGTTGAGACCTTTTTTCAAGTCACCGAGGGCAAAGATGCGGGGGTGGTTGGTTTGTGCCATGTCGTTGGTGACGAGGTTTTCGCCATCCCACTCCAAGCCAGCGATCCCCTTCAAGTAATGGTTGTGGTAAATCGATCCCATGTTGATTAGGCCAGTGGTGGCTTCCACAACCGTGCCATCAACCAACTCTACGCCACTCATTTTGTGATTTTCGCCCAGGAATTTGGCGATCGCGGCTTCATACAACGGATAGCCATGTTCCGCCAGCTTTTGCTTCATTTCATCGCTGACGGTACAGAGTCCGTGGGTGAGAACAGAAATGTAAGGGGTGAACCAGTTGAGGACAAAGGCCGCATTAATTTGGGATTCAGTTGCCGCAATCAACACCGCCTTTTGATCCCACATATCAAACCCGTCACAGATCATGCAGACGTGCAGCGTGTAGCCCGCATAATCGTAAACGTTTTGCATATCCTCTAGCTGGGGCAGGTTGTCGATAATTCCAGAGGCGGCAATTACATACTTGGTGCGGAAGACGGGATAAATGCTGTCTTTTTTGCCCACTTTGACCCGCACAGCGAAGGTATCCCCTTCATCGGTCACCTCTTCCACATAGCCACGTAGGTGATCAGCACCCCAATCAAGAGCCTGTTGTGTGCCGTGGTTCAAGATGTCGCGTCCCGGCGTATCTGGAGCCAAACCCAGGTAGTTGCGGAGGTCTTGCATCCACAGCGATCGCCCTTTGCCTTTTTCAATCACCAAACACTTCAGCCCATATCGCGCTAGATAAATTGCCGCAGACAGTCCTCCCATCCCGCCGCCTACGACGATCGCATCATAAAGGGTATCTAATCGATCAGCTAAATTCTTACTAGAAAGTTTCATGGCGGATTTGGCGGATTTGATTGTGTTGCATCGAAGCAATGACGCTACATAATCGATTGTGGCGGATATTGGCAAAAAATGGGGTGTGATTCGGGGATTTTTCGCTAGAAGTCAGGACTGGTTTTTCTGTGGCCAAAGATGACCAGAATCGCCCTCAATCGCTGTGGCTAAAATTAGGCCAGCAACAACTGAACTGTGAGATTTTCATAAAGAATCCGGACATTTTGCTCACATCACCGTTCACTCTCTATCAGGGGCAGAACCAGCGGACGCAGTTCGCGAGAGTTTTACCCTGAGGAAATGTGAACAGTTATCTTGGGGCGTATTTCACGTTTGGGGGACTAGCGGTTGAAACCGCGTCTACAGGAACTAAGTCCGCCTGCGCGGACTCTAGAAGGCAGATTATTCTGTGGGTCAGAAACCTGCGTAGGCAGGTTTTGTTCTGGTAGCTGCAATTTTAATCGCCACTCCCCCAATGGCAAAATGCGCCCGTTATCTTGCACACAAAAACTTGTACACAAAAAGTTAAATAAGTTTATTTGATTCATTTTAAGTAAATGTTGAATGATTAAATAATGTTTAAGGGGGTTCTCTGGGCAACCTGACATTCCCCAGGACTTACACGGTCAGCATTGTTGACTCGCAAAGGATTCAGTCCTTCTGCCCATTCAGGCTCTTCTGGGTCATCATGGGACTCTTCCATGATTGTTCAGGAAAGATTAGGGGCTTTTCTAGTTACAAACGATACAAAATTAATGCATTCATCCCTCAACTATGGCGAAAAGGGGTATCCTGTTGCAAAAAACAGCCTGGGGAGTTTATTGCTGTACGTTCCGGAGCGTACTATGTT
>CAZJZR010000391.1:0-4528 GCA_964550475.1 uncultured bacterium | reverse complement strand
TTACCGTTTTGGTCAATGGAGCCGAACGGAGCGACACCATTAATCCGGATGAAGCCCGTACCGAATATACCGAAGCCCAAGCCCGGTTAGAAAAGGTGATGCAATCCGACAATCGGCAAGAGCAAATCCAAGCGGCTCAAGCGTTTAAGAAAGCACGGGCACGTTACCAATCTGTGGGCGGTATGGTGTCGCTGTAGTGGCGATGCTGTATCACTTTATGCGGGTGGGCAGATGGTGCTAGCGGGTAGTGTACGTGTTCGGCTTTTATTTACAAGGCGAACATCCTACAATACAACTAAGTGATTCGTTAACAGGCAAGGGGTTCGCGCTCCTTGCCTGTTCATTTTTACGTCAATGGTTGAGCCATGGCCTCAAACAGTTGCCAGCACAGGAACATGGCACGAGGCACGTGGAAGCAGCCTTTCCATTTGCCGCCTTTGAGGTTGAGTAGCACGTCGCCTTGACGGTTGAGGTAGCCAAACCATTCGCCATAGTCGGTATCGGCAAACCGCGCCCAACTGTAGTCGTGGATTTTTTGGTACCACGTCCAACAGGCTTCCCGTTGGGTGAGCCGATAACCCATCGCCAACGCGACCAGCGTTTCTAAATGCACCCACCACAGTTTTTGATCCCATTCCAATTGTTGGGGCGGATGGCCATCGGCATCCATGAAGTAGTACAGGCCGCCGTATTGCTGATCCCAGGCAAACTCTAAGATATTCAACACAATGTCGATCGCTTGGTTAATCGTGGCGGAATCATGGCGACGCTGGGCAATATCCATGATGAACCACATGGCTTCGATGCCGTGACCGGGATTGATCAGCCGTCCCTCGAAGCAATCAACATGGGAACCATCGGGGGCGACGCTTTCAAACATCAGGCCGCGATCGCGATCGTAAAAATCCGTCAGCACCTCTTTCACCGTTGCATCGAGCACGGTTTCGAGGGTTTCAGCGGGCAACAACCACTCCATTTCTAAGGTGAGGTTGGCCAAAATCATCGGCACCGCCAAGGACTTCATGGGGCGGGTGCCGGGATAGGCTTTGCTGTAGTGGCCTTTGGGGTTGTCTTTGCGACGGAGGACGTTGTGATAGGCTTGCAGGGCAATCTCCTTTGCCCAGTCTGCCCCCGCAGCCAGCGCGTACTGACTGAAGGCCATGGCGGCAAAGCAATCCGAAAAAATGTTGTAGGGTTGGATCAGGGGTTGCCCGGCGCGATCGAGGGCAAAATACCAGTTACCGTCGGCATCGCGACCGTGGGCGGCCAGAAATTCTGCACCATGGCGAGCCACCTCTAACCAGTTGTCCCGTTTTTCTAAGCGATTGCACAGAACCGAAAACATCCAGACTTGGCGATTCTGCAACCAAATAAATTTATCGGTGTCGTAGACCTGGCCTTGGCGATCGAGACAGGTGAAATAACCGCCGCAGTCTCGATCAATGGAGTGGGTTTCCCAAAAGGGGAGTATGTTGTCGAGTAGGGTGGTTTTGTAAAGGGTCGCAAGCTGCTGGAAGTCTAGATGCATGGCGCGGGTCTACGTTCAACTGGGTCTGTGTTCAACCAGGTTTTATTATCCCTTGAACCGTCTGCCGATGCTTTGCCATCAGTTGAGAGAGTTGTGAATGAATAAGTTGTGAATGAATAAGTTGTGAATGAATAAGTTGTGAATGGATGAGCGGGCGATCGCGGTTGCCCAATGGGTCACTCTCCTCTACCAAATGTTTGAGCAAATGTTCGGTGGCGAGGGCATCCCAGTCGCCCTGGCATAATACGGCAAGCATCTGTTGTGTCCAGACGTAGAAATCATCGTGGTAGGATGCACCAGGGACTGCCGAAGGTCGTATGGAAATCAGCGTTAAATTTTCTTTTCTCCAATAACTGCCCCATGACCACGATCGCCGCCATTGCCACTGCCATTGTGCCCCAGCAGGGGAGTGTGGGAATTGTCCGGGTGTCGGGGGCTGAGGCGGTGGCGATCGCCCGTCGGTTGTTTCGGGTAGCGGGGCGGCAGATGTGGGAAAGCCATCGGATTTTGTATGGCCATGTCTGCGATCCAGTCACCGCTGAGGTGGTGGATGAAGCATTGTTGCTGTTGATGTTAGCTCCCCGCTCCTACACGCGGGAGGATGTGGTGGAGTTCCACTGCCATGGCGGCCTGATGGTGGTGCAGCGGGTGTTGCAGCTTTGTTTAGCTAACGGAGCGCGACTGGCGGAACCGGGGGAGTTTACCCTGCGGGCATTTTTGCAGGGGCGGTTGGACTTAACCCAGGCGGAAAGCATTAGTGATTTGGTGGGGGCGCGATCGCCCCAGGCGGCACAGTTGGCCTTAGCGGGATTGCAGGGCAAGTTAGCCCATCCCATCCGCCAACTCCGCACCACTTGTTTAGACATTTTGGCGGAAGTGGAAGCCCGGATTGATTTTGAGGACGATTTGCCGCCGTTGGATCAGTCGGAAATCCAAGCCAGTCTGGGAGCGGCATTGCAAACCGTCACCGCCATTCTGGCCACTGCCGATCGCGGCGAACTAATCCGCACCGGGCTGAAGGTGGCGATCGTCGGTCGTCCCAATGTGGGCAAGTCCAGTTTGCTGAACGCTTGGAGCCGCAGCGATCGCGCCATCGTCACCGACCTACCGGGCACCACCCGCGATGTGGTGGAATCGCAGTTAGTGGTGGGCGGGATTCCCGTCCAAGTCTTGGATACGGCAGGGATTCGGGACACCGATGATCAGGTGGAGCAAATTGGCGTGGCGCGATCGCGGGCAGCGGCCACCGCAGCGGATCTGGTGTTGCTGACCATTGATGCCCAAGCCGGATGGACAGCCGCCGATCAGGAAATCTATGAGCAAGTGTGTGGCGATCGCGCCCAAGGTTCACTGATTCTGGTGATTAATAAGGTAGATTTGCTGGGGGAATCGGCAAAGGTTGTGGTGCCGGAGGCGATCGTTGCCGCCACCCAAGGGCGCGTCGTCCACACCGCCGCCGCCCAAAACCAAGGCATTGATCAGTTAGAACAGGCGATTTTGGCCACCGTCCAGTCCGGCACCCTGCACGCCGCCAATCTGGACTTTGCCATTAACCAACGCCAAGCCGCCGCCCTCACCCGCGCCCAAGTGGCTCTGGAGCAGGTGCAGGTGACCATCGCCAACCAACTCCCCCTCGACTTTTGGACGATTGATCTCCGTACTGCGATCCAAGCCTTGGGGGAAATCACCGGGGAAGAAATCACGGAATCGGTGCTAGATCGGATCTTCAGTCGGTTTTGTATTGGCAAATGAGGTAGTTGGGAAACTCCGTCCCCTTCGGCTTCGCTCAGGGTACGGGGGATATTGGGCTAACTCGTGCCCTTCGGCTTCGCTCAGGGCACGTTTTTGGGGCTAGGCTCAGGGCACAGGTTAGTTTTTGCCGCTAGCTTCGGCTACGCTCAGCTAGCGGCAAAAACTAACCTCCGCTAACTGAACGTAGCCTGCCTGCGGTGGCTGAGCGTAGCCGAAGCCACCGGAGGTTAGATCCATTTTTTCCATGACAACCACAGGGATCAATGGGTCAGGATTTGCAAGATCAGCAATAATAGCTATTAGCTATTAGCTCTTAGCTATTAGCTGTTAGCTCTTAGCTGTTAGCTCTTAGCTGTTAGCTGTTAGCCAATAGCTAACCTCCGCGTCCGTTCAACTTTCCTATCATTTCATCGGGTTTTTCCCTATGCAATCAGCAGTCACTCCCGACTCCGCCACCACCACCGCCAGCATGGATGTCGCCAAGCATGGCCTCCCTGTCACCATCATTACGGGGTTCCTGGGTAGCGGCAAAACCACCCTGCTCAACCACATTCTCAGCAATCAGGAAGGGGTGAAAACCGCTGTGCTGGTGAATGAATTTGGTGAGATTGGCATTGACAACGAGCTAATCATCACCACCGAAGACAACATGGTGGAGTTGAGCAACGGCTGTATCTGCTGCACGATTAACGATGACTTGGCCAATGCCGTGTATCGGGTGCTGGAACGTCCCGATCCGGTGGATTATCTGGTGGTGGAAACGACGGGCTTGGCGGATCCGTTGCCCGTTGCACTTACCTTCCTGGGCTCGGAACTGCGGGATTTGACCCGGTTGGATTCCATCATCACCGTGGTGGATTCAGAAAACTACAGTTTGGATCTGTTCAACAGCCAAGCGGCTTACAACCAAATTGCTTACGGTGACATCATTCTGCTGAATAAAGCCGACTTGGTGGATGAAGCCGATCTAGATTTACTGGAGGTGCGGGTGCGGGACATCAAACCCGGAGCCAGCGTTCTCCGGACGGTGAAGGGACAGGTGCCGTTGGCTCTGTTGCTGAGTGTGGGCTTGTTCGAGTCGGATCAATACTTCCAGCCAGAAGTGGCCGATCCGAAGCACAAGGGACATCACCATGATGACCAGGGTCATGATCATCATGGGCACGACCATCACGACCACAAGCATGAGGATCATGCGGCCTGTGACCATGACCACGGCCATTGCGTCCACGATCACCACGATCACGG
>CAZJZR010000390.1:0-4536 GCA_964550475.1 uncultured bacterium | reverse complement strand
CAAGTCAAGATTATATGAATGACTTTCTATGAACGACTCTCTTGGACTAACATCTACTGAAATTCGCGATCGCCTGTTGAATCGAATTCTAGGTATGACGCTGCTGCTGATGAACAATATGGATACTTTTAGCAGGGAGCAACAGCTAGAAACGTTGCAGATAATTTATGATTCAACCCAACAATTGAGCGATTGTTTACGGCCTTGACGACATCCTATGCCGCCAACTCGCGCCAACGGCGTTGCAAATCCTGAATGGTAAAGACGGTCTGGAAATTTAAACCCTGCTGCTGATACAGTTCTGCGCCACCCTGCTGGCGATCAACCAGTGCAATCACGTCGGTGACAGTGTAGCCTGCTGCCCGCAACCGTTCCACCGCCTTGAGAGCTGACTGCCCCGTCGTCACCACATCTTCCAACACTGCCACGGGGGTGCCTGCGGGTAGGGTTGGCCCTTCAATATAGGCTTGGGTGCCGTGTCCCTTAGCCTCTTTACGAATAATTAATGGTGTCAGCGATTGTTGCTCGTAGGCTGCAACCACACTCACTGCGGTCACGATCGGATCCGCCCCCAAGGTTAATCCTGCCACTGCTTGCGTTCCTGCCGGGAGTAAGGGGAGCAACACCCGCCCTACGGCTGCCGCCCCTTGGGCGTGTAAGGTGACCTGCTTGCCGTTGATGTAGTAAGAGCTGCGCTGCCCGGAGGAAAGGAGGAAGTCGCCTTCTTTGTAAGCTTCCGTGCAGAACAGATCGAGCAATTGTTGGCGGAGGGTGGGCAGGTCAGGGGCGATCGCAGACCGTAAGGGTTGCAGAGGGGTAGCAGTCATTCGTTTCGTTACTTGAATTGCGTTACTTCGCTTTAGTGTGTGTCGGGTGCATCGGTGCGATCGCCCAGCAGTTGCAGCGATTTTTCCAACGACATCCGCTGCTCAGCATTGCGTAGGAAATAGCCACTCATCATCGCACTAGCCAGTAACCGTCCCAGATTTTCCCGACTGGTGGTAATCATCACATCAAAGTGCTCAGAGGGCAAATTTCCTAACATGCCAAGAATATTCCGTTCCATCGCTTGTAACACATCCGGAGAACTGGGTCTGGACAGTTGTGCTACAGTTTCCGGTTGCATGGACTGAATGTAATGCCACAGCACTCCACCTTGTTCGATTTCAGCGGTAGCAAATTCTGGCTTTTGGTTCGGCATATTGTTCACGTTGGTTATCCCCACGGTTCAAAGTTTGCGTTTCAAGCCGTACAAGCTATTACAAGTCAATGTAACAGGACTGACTGAAAACATCAGTGGGTAGAACCGAACTCGGAAGATCGGATTGGCGGCATCCTGGTGGCCGCGTTACTAACGCTGATCGTCCTTGGCAATCGGGTTGGAAATTTGGTTGGCAATCTGGGGAATTTTCCTGATGTGAAAATCGCCAAAAGCTCTCTCGTCCAACTGAGCTTGCAGTTAGGATAGAGATGGCGGTAGGGAAGCAGGGCATGAAACGGCGGGTCTTTTTACAGCGGACGGGGTTAGTGCTGGCGGCGTTGGGGGTTGGGGATGGGGGGCTATCCGTAGCGGCAGAGCGATATTACCAAGTTTTGGCCAAACCAACGGGACGTAAGTTGGCCTTATTAGTGGGGATTAATCAATACAGCAACGCCACCTATGATTTGGGGTTGCCCTCCTCCAGTCCCAATGCCGCTGCCCTGAGTGGTTGTGTTACCGATGTGGATTTGCAACGGGAATTGTTGCAGCATCGGTTTGGCTTTCGCGATCGCGACATCCTCACCCTCACCGATCAGCAGGCCACCCGCGCCAATATTGAGACTGCTTTTCTCGACCATTTGATCAACCAAGCCCGTGCCGACGACGTGGTGGTGTTCCACTTTAGCGGCTATGGGAGCCAATTGATTCCCCTCGCCAATCCCAACCAGTCGTCGCCTGTCCCGCTGTCTCCCGCCTATACCCTCGTCCCTGCCGATGGTCGGTTACCCACAGATGACGAGTTGATCAGCAACGATTGGTTATTGGACACCCTAGCCTTGTTGCTGCGATCGCTGCCCACAGATCAGGTCACTACTGTGTTGGATGTGGGGTTTAGCGTCCCGCCGATCGCCAGCGCATCCAGCAGCCTGAAAGTCCGTACCCGTCCCAGTGTGCCCACCGGTCGCTGGCATCCGGACGAACTTCAGTTGCAGGCCAACTTACAACGGCGCATCAAAGCCTTGCCAACTGCCAGTCCTACTGCCAGCATCTTTGAGCAAATGCCGGGAGTGGTGCTGTTGGCCGGGGCACCGGGATGTCGGGTCGCGGAGATTCCCTATGGCGGTTTTACGGCAGGGTTGTTTACCTACGCGCTGACCCAAACCCTGTGGGCAAGCGCGTTACCCACGACGGTGCGCGTCAGTTTAGGACAGGTGACCAGCAGCATTGAACAATCCGTGGGTGCAGGGCAACAACCGATGCGGCGGGGACAACGCAATGCCGCCCCCCGCTTGCTGACCTATTTTGCAGAGCGGAATCCGGTCAGCCCCATCGCCAGCGGCTGGGACAGTCGGCGGAGTCGTGGGGTGGTCGGTGCAGTGCTCAGTGCCGAGGCGGACGGCAAAACAGGGCAGGTGTGGCTGGGCGGTTTGCCGTTGGGCATTGTGGATCTGTATGGTGCAGGGGCAGTGCTAGGGGTGGCGGTGGGTGAACCGTCTGACGCTGGAGCAGACTGGATTCCCGCCCAAGTCCGTGCCCGTGAGGGTTTAATTGCCAAGGTGCAATGGCTGATAGCAGAGGCAACGGCAGCGGAGTCGGCACTCTTGCAGGCTACTCAATTGCAAGCCAATCAATTGCAGGCTACTCAATTGCAGTCTAGTTCATTGCAACCGAGTCTATTGCAACCGAGTCCATTGCAGCCGGGGCAATGGGTGACGGAATGGGTGCGGGTGTTGCCGCGTCAACTGAATCTGACGATCGGATTAGATAACAGTCTGGAACGGATTGAGCGGGTGGATGCGATTAGTGGTTTTGCAGCGGTAGCCAATGTTACGCCGGTGATTGCTGGGGAACAGGCAGCGGATTATTTGTTTGGGCGATCGCAGCCCGCCTCCCAAACCCTGATCGCCGCTTCCCTCACCGATGCCAGCCGTGGCGATGAAAAAGGCAGTGCGGTTAAAACCAATAACCTTTTAGTCAAGGGTGGCTATGGGCTGTTTTCGCTCAACCGGACTCCCATCCCCACCAGTATTGGCGATGCCGGAGAAGCGGTGAAAACAGCGGTACATCGGGTCAGCTCCCATTTGAAAACGTTGTTGGCGATCAAGTGCCTGCGCTTGACCAGCAATGGCCAGTCCTCGCAAGTGGCTGTTACCGCCAGTCTGACTGTCATCCAGCCCAATACCAGCCAACGGTTGCTGCAACAGGCCACACCCGCTGCCCTTGCCCTCACTGCGGCGACTCGTGCCGCCAGCCCGGAGGACAATGTGGGGGCATTGCCGCTGACGGTCACCGCCGGACAGCAGTTGCAGTACCAAATCACGAATCAGGATGCGCGTCCGTTGTATGGCTTGGTGTTGATGGTGGATAGTGCGGAGCAGGTATTTGCGGCGGAATTGCCGGCGATCGCCACCGAATCCACCCCTTCGGCAGCAGATAATCCTCCCGGTTTACTGCCCAACCAAACCGCCACCCTCAACTGGACGGTCACAGGCACATCCAACAATATGGAAACCTATCTGATCCTCAGCACGGCTCCGTTTAGCCAAACCTGGGCGACACTGGATCCGCGATCGCTGGGTGCCACAGCGCGGCCTTACCCGATCGCCACGCCCCTGACTACTGCTAAAGCCATCCTGCAAGACCTCCACAATACCAGCACTCCCCTCACGCCCAAATCGGCTCAATCTGCCGATACCTATGCGCTGCACGCCAATGCCTGGGCAACGTTGGAGTTTCGCTATCGGGTGGGCTAGGGTGGCGTGAGCATTCACGGCTACGGTTGCTTGGGGACGTGCCCTACTGCGGGGGAATAAACGGCTGGTTTGGATCAAAGGTGGTGGTGGGGGAGGGATTGGCGAATGGGGCGATGGGGCTAGTCAGGCCGTTAGGAGTGGGGGAGGGAATTGTTGCGGGGGCGGAAAGGTTAGGGTTGGCGGTGGGCAGGGTGGCTAAAGCGACGCGATCGCCGCCCACCATCCGCATCACATCCAAAATTTGAATCACATCGTCATATACCGCCATCCGATTGGCATACAGCACCATCAAGCCATCGGGGTTACGCCGCCGGTATACCTGCAATTCGCCAATTAACTGTTCCCGTGTTACAGGTTGCTTCTCTACATAGGTTTGCCCTAAATCATCGATCGCCACAATCAACATATCCTGCATTTGCGATGTGCCTGTGGTGGCATTGGGTAAGGTGACATCGATCGCCTGTTGCCGCGTCAGTTGCAGGGCGGAGAGGATAAAGAAGGTCAAGATGCAAAAAATCACATCGATCAGGGGGATGATTTCAATTCGCACCTCTTCGGGGGGGGAGTCGAGTTCGATTTTCA
>CAZJZR010000389.1:0-4538 GCA_964550475.1 uncultured bacterium | reverse complement strand
CCAACCTACGAACTACCAACTTGTCACCATTCACCATCCACTATCCACCATCCACTATCCACCATCCACCACTCCCTACCGCCCAATCAACGGTTCCGTTAAGTTGATAATTCGTTCAAAGGCGAAGTTGTGATTCAGTTGGTTGAGGGCGATCGCCAAGTCACTATGGGAACTGGGGATTTTGGTGATTAATTCAGTCACCGCTTGTTCGTCGCAGCAACGGGCGGCGAGGTTGAGGTCGGCCAGCCATTCGGGGGACATCACCGACAAATCAGCAGTGCTTAGGGCTTGGTCGGCGGGGTCATTGGTGAGTACCTGGGGTTGGATATCAGGTTGCATGGCGTAGCGATACTTCACCCCTAAATATTGGGCAATTTTCTCAAACAAAAGCTGGGCGCGGAAGGGTTTGACAATGTAGGTGTCGCATCCGGCAGCGATCGCCTGTGCCCGATATTCCACAAACGCCTGTGCCGTCAGGGCAATGATCACCGTTCGGTGGGGGGATGCAGTAGCGGCATCGGGTTCTCGGCTGGATTGATCGGGCAAATCGCAAGCCGGGGGAGCGGTGGTGGCAACCATCGCTTGTTCCAAGGCGCGAATTTTCTCGGTGGTTTCGTAGCCATCCATCCCCGGCATCCGGATATCCATCAAAATCAAGTCCGGTTGCCAGTCTTGCCATTGTTGCAGGCACTCTAACCCATTCCCTGCTTCCCGTACCGCAAAGCCGACTTTCGTCAGCCATTTCAACAGCAGCAGCCGATTTTCTGCCTGATCATCCACCACCAAAATCCGATAGTTGGGTTGATTCGCCGCCAATCCCAGAATGGGTTGTTTCGGTTGACCGGGTTTGATCAACGTGCTGTCAGCAAGTTGCAGTTGGATGGTGAACTGGAACGTGCTGCCCTGATGGGGAATACTGTCTACGGTGATGTGACCGCCCATTAACTCGACCAATCGCTGAGTAATCGCCAATCCCAATCCGGTACCTTCCTTCGACTGCTGACCCGCTGAGGCTTGGGCAAAGGCATTAAAAATAATCGCCTGTTCCTCTGGGGTCATGCCCACCCCGGTGTCAATCACCTGGAATTTCACCCGTTCGCGATCGCTCCTCCCCCGGTGATTGGGACTGGGATGAGGACTGTGATTTGGACTGTGATTTGGACTGGCGATCGCCGCCGCTTCAGTTAACGACTGTACGGTTAACGACTGTACGGTTGAGGATTGGGCGGTAAACGACTGTAGGCTAGACGACTGTGGACTAGACGACTGTGGGCTAGACGATTGCGGCAGGGGAGCCACCACCAACCGCACACTGCCGTGACGGGTGAACTTAATCGCGTTGTTGACCAAATTAATCAACACCTGATTCAGTTTGGCCTCATCAGCGCGAACATACTGGGGCACACCGGGCAACACTTCTAGGGCAAGTTGCAACCCTTTCTCCTTTGCCCGCAGGCTAAAGGTGTGATGTAATCCATGCAGCAAGCCCAACAGGTCAAATTCCTGTTCCTCCAAACTTAGTTGTCCCGCTTCAATTTTGGACAGATCCAGCACTTCATTAATCAACCGCAGCAAATGTTCGCCATTGCTCTGAATCAGTTGCAAATAGTCCTGATTTTCCTCGCTAATGGTGGGATCCCAGTTCATCAATTGGGCAAATCCCAACATTACATTCAGCGGGGTACGCAGTTCGTGGCTCATGTTGGCGAGGAACGTACTCTTAGCCTGGTTAGCCAATTCCGCCGCTTCTTTGGCCTGTTGCAGTTCGGTCTGGGACTGTTTGCGTTCGGTAATGTCATTAATCAGCACTAGGCGAGCCGCTCGCCCTTCCCAGATGATTTCGTTGGAGGTGATTTCTACATCAATTAATTCACCGTTGCGCTTACGGTGTTGACGTTCGCCGCGATAGGTGCCACTGGTCAGACTGGCGATGATGTTCTCCCGTGAGGCGTGTTCCGTTGGGGGGCGAATGTCGGGAACTGTCATGGCCAAGAATTCGGTTTCTGAGTAGCCGTAATGGGCGATCGCCGCTGGGTTAACGGCTAAAAAGGCCAAGGTTTCTAAATCAAACACCCACATGGGGTTGGGGTTGCTTTCAAACAACAAGCGGTATTGATCGGCGGAGGTTTTGAGGGCGCGTTCTAATTGTTTGCGATCGCTAATATCCCGCGTCACCACGATGACATACTCTTGCCCATCCAAGTTGCACAACTCCGCCGACACTAACCCGGTTTTGATCTGGCCCGATTTGGTGCGTAAGTCCATTTCCAAATTGCGAACCATTCCCGCAGTTTGGAAATGTTCATAAAACTGTAATTCCTGACTGGGATCAGCCCATAGATTCAGTTCTGCGGCTGTATGCCCAATCAATTCCTCCCGCTGATAGCCAAAAAATTCCAGTTGGCTATTGTTGGCTTCCAAGATGTAACCATCGGGTAAGCGGGCGATCGCGATCGGGTCGGGACTGGTGCGAAACACAGTGGTAAATTTTTCTTCCGACTTGTCCAGTGCCGCTTGGATGCGGTCAAAGGCTTGCTGGAGTTGGGTGGCTGTACGGTTAAATGACTGGGTTAACACCGATAGTTCTGTAATTGGGCTGTTATCACGCAGCGATTGTTGCCAGTGTCCTTCGGCAAGTGTCTGACTAGCGCGACTTAAGCGTTGAATCGGTTTAACGATCCAACGGGTGGCAATTAACCCAGTCGTTAAGGCCACCGCAAAGGCAAGGCCAGTCAGTCGCCAAGTATTGTGGGTGTTGGCGGTAATTTCTGCCGAAAACTCCGACTTGGGAATGCCCACCACCACCAACCAGTCCAAGTCATGCTGATCCTGGTAGGGATGCACTTGGACAAATTGTGAATCACCTTGGATGGTCAGTTGCAAGGTGTGAGAGCCTTGGATCTGGGTTAACCCACCGAAGTGATCGCGCAACTGCTGGGCAATCTCCCGCGTGGTTGGATTGGTGCTGTTAAAAACTGGCCGAGGGATGAGTCCAGCCCAGGGTTGGTTCGGGTTGACTTTCCCTTGGCGCATGACTAACGGATCAATATTCGACGTAGCCACCAACACCCCATCTCGATCCATGATGAAGATTTGGCTGCCAGTGGAGAGATTCACCTGCCGCAAAAAATAGCTGAGGTTGGGCAGCGACACCTGGGAAGAAAACATCCCCTGATATTGGTTTTGGTCATTGCGGACAGGGGCGATCGCAATCACGCCCAACATGCCACTGGAACGGAAAACCCGCAACGGCGACCAATGCACTTTTTCCTGGCGTTTGGCCGTTTGATAGGCATTTAACTGACGCAGATCAATGTCCAGTTGCCCCAGTAACCGAGTCGGGTCGCCCTGCTGATCCACCCGATAATACTGGCGTTTAATGAGGCCATCCACCCTAGCATTACTCACCCAGATCAACGTCCCCACAGGCAACACTTCACCCGTCAACTCTTGCAGTTGATACGCCATTTCCGTGGAGGTAACGCGAATATACCCCAGATTTATGCCCTGATCATTCGCAAAAAAAGTCGCTTCCAACTTGGGTAAGCCATTAATTTGCTGCCAGAAATAGGGGCGTATGCGATCGAGTGCCGCAGGAGACAACCGACCCTGGATCATCGCTTGCTGATTAGCCGCCACAATTTGTATTGGGACGTTTAAGTAATGATTCAGGTGATCGGTAATATGTTCAGTCACCGTAGTCATCAAGCGATCGGCCAAATTATCCACCGCCCGTTGGCCATTGCGCCACGCCAAATATCCGGTTAACCCCACAAACCCTACAATTTGCAAGACAAATGGCACGATCAACACAAATCGTAGGGAATAGTTCTGGGGTAATTTCATAAATAATCTAGAACTGCAAGATAATTCCGCCTAAGGGAAGAATGGAAATGGTAATGGCAATCTGCACTCGTGATCAATCAACAAGTCTAGAATCGTTACTGTAGCCACCCTCAAGGCTTTAGCAGTCCAAGCGTCTTCCAACCCTATTTCGCCACTATTCCAACCATCGCGACTCCAACCATCGCGATACTCGGATCACGCTTTTAAGTCTCAGGGCATCGGTTATCCCAACTATCACAAGCATCTCATTCAAAGTGTATCAAATTACACTGTCTACTCAACTTGGCAGCGGCACTGTTCACTATGACTTAAGAATCGATCCGCAAAGGTGGCTAAAAGGTTGATGTTTCGTGGGCAGGGCGCACGAAATATCAACGTTGAACACACCCTCTCAGAATCGAGCCGCAGCATCGCGCGGAAAAGTGGTTGGACAAGTTGAATTTTGCGGCTCTGAGCGCACTAAAATTCAACCGTCTAGGTAGACCCTAACTAGCCAATAGGTAAATTGGGAAAGGATGATATCAACTGAATAGGAGCGATAAAGGGAGTTTTTTGTAACAGAGTTAGTAACAAAATTAGCCCAGTTACCTAGACGGTTGGTACGGAGCAATGACCCAATCCCCCCTCACCCCCCTGGAAAATTTGTAGTTGCCATTACGATTCCGACCATCACCGATTGGTATAGTAAAGCA
>CAZJZR010000388.1:0-4538 GCA_964550475.1 uncultured bacterium | reverse complement strand
TCCCCCCATGTCCAAACTTTACGAAGGCAAAGCCAAGATTGTTTCCACCACCGATGATCCGGAGGTGTTGTTGACCTACTTTAAGGACGATGCCACCGCCTTTAATGCCCAGAAACGTGGCAGCATCACGGGTAAGGGGGAAATTAACTGCACCATTTCCAGTCGGCTATTTCAATATCTAGCGTCTAAGGGCGTGGCGAACCACTATATAGATCAGCCCTCACCCAGAGAAATGCGGGTGCAAGCGTTACGAATTGTGCCCATTGAAGTGGTAGTCAGGAACATTGCAGCGGGGAGCCTCTGTCTACAAACTGGACTCGAATCTGGCACCGTCTTGCCGTTCCCGTTGGTGGAGTTCTACTACAAACGGGATGATTTGGGTGATCCACTACTCACCCCCGATCGCCTCCGCCTCCTCAACCTAGCCACACCAGAGCAAGTAGAGCAGTTACGCGCCATGGCTCTGCAAGTGAATCAATTGCTGGGGGAATTTTTCCAACTGTGCCACCTGACTTTAGTGGACTTCAAGTTGGAATTTGGCGTAAATCATCGGCAAGAATTGCTATTGGGTGACGAAATCAGCCCAGACACCTGCCGTCTATGGGATCAGGCGGAAACTGATCCGAATCGGCGCGTGATGGACAAAGACCGATTCCGTAAGGATTTAGGTAATGTAGAAGGAGCATATCAACAGGTTTTGACCAGAGTTTTGGCGCAATCTGCCGCGATTTAATAAAACTTGACGTGGCTATGATGGGGTAATATCTTTCTATTTGCTTGGTGCATCCATAGGTAATAAGTCTTAGCGGCTAAATAATCTCCATGGTTGAGACTCAATTGCTGGGTCAGCCAATTGAGTCAATTTAGCCGTAGCGAATGAACCGGGAACGACCAAGCATTCAGCCATCTGAGCAGGTTGGCTGTTGGATTAACCACATGGCTGTTGGATTAACCAGAACTGATGTGTGGTTGACCGGAGGCGATGACCAGTTGGAATTCGCAGTTAGTCCCCGTGAGTGAAGAGTGTTAGGAGTTAGTGCTGCTGAAATCAGGCAGGCAATTTATCCCTTGATTGACGAGCTAGAGTGAAAGGCTTTATCGGCTCAAGTTTTCCGCCAGTCCACAGTTGGGCAAGTCCAATCATTTCGGCTTGTCGCTTGGGCTGGAGATGAATTCAATTCAGGCTTGAGACTAAGGTTGAGATTTCCATCTTAATGGGGTCTTAAGCTTGGTGGGTACTAACTTTTAGTGGGTTTGGTGTGTTGAGGTAAATTCAGAGGTGAATGTGAAGGAATCGCGCTTCTCTCCAGTTTTGCTAACGGCGATCGCTGTATCGGCGACTCTTAGTTCGATCGAGGCGGCCAATCCGTCCCCGGCCACAGCCAATGCCGTAGAATATGGCTCCCGGCAAACTGCCTTCAGTACCGAATACCTCAATACCGATGGGGCAAGCCTTGTGTCGGGGCAACAGGATGTTGCCAGCCCCAGCACTGCCCCCGTGCAACCCCACTTCCTCTCCAGTCGCGATCCATTTGCGGCCTTGGCTAACCTGCCTGCGCCTACCGTGATCAGCCAAGCCACTGTCGCCCAAGCTCCGACCGCGCCAGGCACTCCCGCCGAAACCACCCCGACACCGGAAGCATCCCCGGCTCCCGCTCCTGCCCCTGCGGCTCCCACCGCTGCCCCTGAAGCCGAACCGCGCGTGTTAGTGGCGGAAGTGCAAGTCTCTGGGGTGGACGGTGAACTGCAAGATGCGGTGTATCGTGCCATCCGCACCCGTGCTGGCCGCACCACCACCCGCTCCCAACTGCAAGAAGACATCAATGCGGTCTTTGCCACGGGCTTCTTCGCCAATGTGCGCGTCGTGCCGGAAGACACGCCACTGGGGGTGCGGGTCACCTTCGATGTCAAGCCCAACCCCGTCCTCACTGCGGTCAAGACCGAGGGCACCAGTGCGGTACCGCAAGAGGTGATCAACCAAATTTTCAGCCCCCAGTACGGCAAAACCCTGAATCTGCGCCAACTGCAAACCGCCATCCAAGACCTGAACAAGTGGTATCAGGATAAGGGCTTTGTGCTGGCTCAGGTGGTGGATTCGCCCAAGGTCGGGGATGATGGCGTAGTCACCTTGGTGGTGGCGGAAGGGATCATTGAGTCGATCAACATTCGCTTCTTTGATAAGGAAGGGAATGAGTGTAAGCGCAATGAGCAAGGCAAGTTTGAATTGCGTGATCCCAAAGGCGAGCTAGTGCTGGATAAGAAAGACAAGCCCCGCCGTTGTAAGCCTGGTAAGACGCGCCCCTACATCATTACGCGCGAAATGCAGTCCAAGCCAGGGGATGTGTTCAACCGTCCTCAGGTGGAAAAGGATTTGCAACAGGTGTTCAAACTGGGCATTTTTGAAGATGTGCGGTTGTCACTGAATCCCGGCCAAGATCCCCGCAAGGTGGATGTGGTGGTGAATATTGTGGAACGGAATACGGGTTCCATCGCCGCTGGGGCGGGGATCAGTTCGACGGCTGGGTTGTTCGGGTCTGCCAGCTATCAGCAGCAGAACTTCCGAGGCAAGAACATGAAGATTGGCGGTGAAGTCCAAGTTGGGGAACGGGAGTTGCTGCTGGATGTCAGCTTTACCGATCCCTGGATTGCGGGCGATCGCCACCGCACCTCCTACACGCTCAACGGGTTCCGGCGACGTACTATCTCCCTCAACTATGACGGTGGGACAACTCCGGTGTTCTTACCCAACGGCGATCGCCCCCGCATCCTGCGGACAGGGGGTGGTGTCACCTTCAGCCGTCCCAGAGTCTTCCGCGATTTTTCTGGCTCCCTTGGTCTCCAGTTTCAACGGATTAACGTGACCGATGGTGGGGGCTTCCTGAACCCCCGTGACCAATTTGGCAACCCCCTGAGTGCCAGCAACACCGGTGAAGATGATTTGTTGTCCGTGCTGTTGGGGATGGTGCGCGATAAACGCAACGACACCCAACGCCCCACCAGTGGATCTGTCCTCCGGTTTGGCCTGGAACAAGCGATTCCCATCGGCCAAGGTGCCCTATCGTTCACCCGCGTCCGGGGTAGCTACAGCTATTACATCCCGATGAAGTTCCTCAAGTTGGCGGAAGGCCCCCAAACCTTGGCCTTCAACGTCCAAGCAGGCAGCATTATTGGTGGCTTCCCTGGTTACGAAGCCTTCTCCTTGGGCGGCACCAACTCCGTTCGGGGTTGGGGTGAAGGGGAACTGGGTTCCGGGCGCAGTTTTGCCCAAGCCACGGTGGAATACCGCTTCCCGATCTTCGCGATCGTCGGTGGTGCCCTGTTCGTCGATGCCGCCACCGACTTTGGTACCGGTGATTCCGTCTCCGGCAATCCGGCGGGGATCCGCAGCAAACCCGGTACGGGGCTGGGCTACGGGGCTGGGGTACGGGTACAAACACCCCTCGGTTCCTTGCGACTGGACTATGGCTTCAACGACTTAGGCGAAAGCCGGATCCAATTCGGGATCGGCGAACGCTTCTAAGTGTCCCGTTTGTGTTGTTTATCTGTAGGGGCAATCTCCCTGTGGTTGTCCCGCAGATGTAGGGAATTGCGGAAAAATCATATCCCCGTGATAGGCGTAGGGATACGGCATTGCCGTGTCCCTACGGATAGCGGTATGGGTCGATGATTCCCCGACAAAGCCCCCTAGCCTTATGGTCGGGACACCCCTAGAGTGTGTCCCGTTGGTCTTTCTAACTGTCACTCGCAATGAATCCTTCCTCCACTGCCGCATCGACCACGGCTACGGTTCCGCAGCCGGATGGCGCAGACCCATCCCCCCAACGGACGTTAGCCGCTCCCTTCACCTGCACGGGCGTGGGGTTACATACCGGAGCACAAATCACGGTAACGGTTAATCCGTCCCCAGTGAATACAGGTCATACCTTTATTCGCACCGATTTACCGGGTGCGCCTGCGATTCCTGCCACCGCCGATCGCGTCAGCCAAACCCTCCTCTCCACCCTGTTAACCGCTGGCGAGGCGACGGTGCAAACGGTGGAACATCTGCTGGCAGCTCTGACGGCGATGGGGATCAGCAATGCCACGATTGCGGTGAATGGCCCGGAAATTCCGTTGATGGATGGGTCAGCGCAGGAATGGGTGCGGGCGATCGCCCAAGCAGGAGTCGTGGAACAGACGGGCGATCGCCCCCTGACTTGGCTAGACAAACCGCTGTCAGTTCAGCACGGGGATGCCTTTGTCACCGCCTTCCCCGCTGCCGAAACCCGCTTCACCTACGGGATTGATTTTGAGTCAGCCGCGATCGGCAACCAATGGCATAGCTGGAGTCCCGGTCGGCAACTAGGCGACAATCCCACCAGTTTTGCCGACGAAATTGCCCCCGCCCGTACCTTTGGCTTCGCCGAACAAGTCGAATACCTGCGTGCCAAAGGCTTAATTAAAGGTGGCAGTTT
This sequence comes from uncultured bacterium, assembly GCA_964550475.1. Lineage (GTDB taxonomy): Bacteria > Cyanobacteriota > Cyanobacteriia > CAIUCS01 > CAIUCS01 > CAIUCS01. Next base: position 84 of record CAZJZR010000388.1, on the reverse strand, counting down.
AGACAACGCCCTCGTCTGTACCGTTACCGAATGGCTCAACCCCCCCCTACGATTTACCAATGAGCCAGCACGTCATAAACTTTT
>CAZJZR010000387.1:0-4550 GCA_964550475.1 uncultured bacterium | reverse complement strand
ATCGGTTCATTGTCGATTGGGCGGATCAGCTTGATCCCGACTGGTTGCTGCAACCATTTGAATACACCAGCATGGTGGATGGGGCAACCCGACGAGTGCCCACTTGGGTCTTGGTGACCCACCTGTTTAACCACCAAACCCATCATCGGGGACAGGTGACAACGTTAGTGAAACAACTGGGGTTCGATCCGGGAGTCACCGATCTACCCTGGTCACCCGGTGTCGGCACTGTGCCGATGGCGAGTTAGTAGTTGGCAAGTCAACTGTGAATGGTTGCGCCGGATCTAATCTACCGGATCTAATCTAATAGGTAGGCTAATAGGCCGTTCTAATAGGTCGTATCGTCGGCGATCGCCAAGGTAAACCAAAAGGTGGCTCCGGCATGGGGGGCACTGTCTACGCCAATTTCGCCACCATGGGCTTGGATAATTTCTCGACAGAGGAATAACCCTAGCCCCAGTCCCGTATCGCGGCGGGGAGAATTGCCCTTGGCATACAACTCAAACAAACTGGCGGATTGCTCTGGAGTCATCCCCACCCCATCATCTTGGACAATGCAGCGAATCATCATTCCCGCCGAAGTATCCGCGATCGCCAACACCTCAGCCGCTAGGGTCAGGGTCAGGCCAGGGGGATTGTGCTTCAGCGCATTGGCGATCAGATTTTCATACACCCGCCACAGTTGATCCCCATCCGCCCACACCATCGGCAGCTCGGGAGGAATATCATTTTTCAGCATCGCCTGATTCTGCTCCAACATTGGGTGCCAGTCTGCCGCCAAATGTTGGGTAAACAGCCCCAACGACAGCGGTTGGCATTGTAGCGGAACGCCCCACACCTCCGTCGCATGGGCTTCGATCAGGGAATTAATTAATTTGAGTTGGCGATCGCAACTGAGAATCATCCGTTCCAGCACTGGGCGAGGCAAGGCGATGGACTCCGCGATCGGTTTAGCGTCCATCGGTTGGGCTTCTGTCTGTCCGGTTGAGTGCCCGGTTGAGTGCCCGGTTGAATGCGCGGTTGAGTGCAATGCAGACGCAACCTGCTTCGCCAAATTCTTCAACACCATCGACATTCCCGTGACCGGATTCCGCAAGTCATGGGAGACGGCATGGAGAAAAATCCGCAGAGCCGCTTCCACTTTTTGCCGCTCTTGCACTTCCGCCTGCAACCGATCATTCTGCTCTTGCAATTGCTGTTGCAGAGACTGCATCGCCAAGTGCGTCTTCACCCGCACCAACACCTCATCCGGTTGTATGGGTTTGGTGACATAATCAATCGCCCCCGCCTCAAATCCCTTGACCTTATCCACGGTATCGGCGAGTGCCGTCATAAAAATGACTGGAATATCCTTGGTGTCTGGATTTGCCTTCAATTGCTGACAGGTAGAAAACCCATCCAAACCAGGCATCATCACATCCAGCAAAATAATGTCTGGGCGAGCATAGCGCACCTGCTCTAACGCGCTTTCGCCGTCCTGGGCAACCAACAACCGAAACCCAGAATGGTTGAGCGAGTCGAATAAAACGCTCAAATTAGTCGGGTTATCGTCTACTAAGAGGATAATCTTGTCCGACGTGGCATCCTCAGGCTGTCCTGTAGCGTGATCCCCAACCATTGGCTCCATGAAATGTAAAACTTCATCAATCCTTTTATCAGAAGTTTCTTATCCTTTATATTTATCCCCTTATTCTGGATAAAAGTATCGCATACAATAAAGAGAGCGGAGACGTAAGTTTCCGTTCACTCCTCACACCACACTCCGCCTGGATGATCATCCAGGCGGTTCCTACTTTAAAACAGGATTGTATGGGATTAATCCGGATGTGTGTCTAAATGTGTCGGAGTTATGACAAAGTGTGCGAGATTTCGTTATGGTAGAATCCAGAGCAAATTGTAGTCAAGGATCTCGCAGAATGTCAGGAGCCGCGCAAGTTACAGACGCTAGTTTTAAACAAGAAGTGCTTGAAAGTTCGTTGCCGGTGCTCGTTGATTTTTGGGCACCTTGGTGTGGACCATGCCGGATGGTCGCTCCCGTTGTGGATGAGATTGCCCAGCAATACGATGGCAAGATCAAGGTTGTTAAGGTGAATACGGATGACAACCCCAACGTCGCCAACCAGTATGGCATCCGCAGCATTCCTACGCTGATGATTTTCAAGGGCGGACAACGGGTTGATATGGTGGTTGGGGCTGTTCCTAAAACAACCCTGGCGAGCACCTTAGAAAAATATCTCTAAACCGTTGCTACACAGTGCCGCATAGTGTAATGCATAGTTGTGATGCATAGTATTGTTCTGCAATACCTGTTGTTTTGCAATGCGTGTTGTTCTGCAATCTCTGGAAGGCTGCCAATTCTACAGCGTTGCCAGACAAGTTTGCCGGACAACATGGTTGCTAACTCATATGCACCCACTGGACAAATCCTGGTTTACAGCGTCTGATCACAATCAAACTGTTAGCTTGGTATTGAATTGAGTTTGAATTATCGGGTTTTGATTAAATCTGATTTAATCAACGCAACTTAAAGCGATTGGTTTCTGAGTAACCCTGGCTGGCAAAGCTGGGGTCTTATTTTTGGGTTTTGGCTATGACTTCTCTGCCTGGTGCGTCTGGGTCGAATCAACCGGATGCTGAATTGGATACCCTGCGGGGTGATTTACTCGATCTGCTGGATCGCTTGCCCTCACTGCAACATCAGCCCTGGATTCAGCGATCGCTGACAACCTTAGTCCGCTTGGCCAGTGAGGATATCGATCGCCTCGATTGGAAAATTCTGGCCACGTCTATGCAGGATATGGAACAGGGGTTTCTCAGTTTTTATCCCCATCGCCATATCCGCAAGGTGGCGATTTTTGGTTCGGCGCGGACACATCCCGATACACCGGAATACCAGACAGCGGTGGAGTTTGCTCGTCAGGTGGTGCAGCGTGGCTTTATGGTGATGACGGGGGCGGGCGGCGGCATCATGCAGGCGGGGAATGAAGGAGCAACGCCAGAGCATTCCTTTGGCTTGAATATTCGCCTCCCGTTTGAACAAGCCTCGAATCCGTTTATCCACGGTGATCCCAAGTTGGTGGGCTTCAAGTATTTCTTCACCCGCAAACTGTTTTTTCTGCGGGAAAGTGATGCGATCGCCCTGTTCCCCGGTGGCTTCGGCACCCAGGATGAGGCATTTGAGTGTTTAACCCTCAGCCAAACCGGAAAATTTGGTCCCGCGCCCATGGTGTTGATTGATCGACCGGGGGGCAGCTATTGGCATGAGTGGCAAGATTATGTCAAAGATCATTTACTCAAGGCGGGGTTGATTAGCCCCGATGATCTGAGTTTGTACACGATCACCGATCAGGTGGAGGTGGCCTGTGATGCGATTTCAGACTTTTATCGCGTCTATCACTCCAGCCGCTATGTGGGCGATCAGTTGGTGATTCGCCTGAAAACCGATCTGTCAGATGCAGAGGTTGAACAACTGAATCAGCAATTTGGCGACATTCTGATCAGTGGCACAATTACCAAGACCGCTGCCCTGCCAGCCGAAGCAGGGGATGAAACGGTGGCGTTACCCCGTTTGTTGTTGCACTTTAACCAACGGGATTTGGGGCGGTTGTATCAACTGATTGGCGCACTGAACCAAATGGGCGGGGTATCGGCGGCGACGACGCATCCGGAGGAGAAGTGATGGGGGTGGATAGTGAATGGTGGATGGTGGATGGTGGATGGTGGTAAGAGGATATCTGAAACATTGATGTTGGATTTCGCCTGTAGACCTGCTTAGAGACTTTTTGCATTGTCCTGACCTTACCGCTCGCGTCATTCAGGCTATCCTTTAACCATGAGGACATCCAACAGCCCAGTCATTGAAAAACAAGCACGCTGCCAAAAGGGTTGGCGAGTTGCCCAGGCCGCTGCCAAATTGCTGTTGGCAACCTATAAGGTCGAGCAAGTCAGTCTATTCGGTTCTTTGTTAAACCCGCACAGTCTGCGTCGCCATTCCGATATCGACTTAGCGGTGTGGGGTCTGCCGGATAGCCAGTATTATCAGGCTGTCAGCGATTTATCCAGCTTGAGTTCGGACTTTTCATTTGACCTAGTTCAATTTGAATCGGCTCAGCCCAGTCTGCAATGGGTCATTTTGCAGCAGGGATTGCCAATGACAGCGGAAACCACCCAGTTCTTTGATCCAGATCAAATCTCTCTACGGTGTTATCCAGACCTATCTATGAATGATCAGGCCATCCTATTGGGGCAAATTGAGCAGGAATTAGAGGAATTGAAAACCCTAGTCCAGAAAACCCAGGCTCTGTTAAATAAGCTGAGAACAACGCAAGATGAAGACTATATCGGTACAGTTGCTCTTAACTTGCATAGTTTTTACTCCGGCGTGGAGCGCATGCTGAAACAAATTGCCCAAACCATCGATCGCTCCGTCCCTGATACAGAGGATTGGCACCGCCAACTGCTGCGACAAATGGCGGCTCCCGTCCGGCCTGTCCGACCCGCTGTTTTAAGACCAGACACGCTGGCAATGCTGAATGATTATTGTTCTTTCC
>CAZJZR010000386.1:0-4555 GCA_964550475.1 uncultured bacterium | reverse complement strand
AGCCACGAATGTCGGTAATCACGATGTACCAATCATCGGGGACGCAGACAAAGTTATCGGCATTGGTAATTTGCAAGAAATCCTGAATCAGGGGCAGGTCAGCATAAAAGCGGTCTGTGGTCGAGACGGGGGGCATGGGGAATGGGGGAGTACGGAGTGGGGGAGTTAGGGAGTTAGGGGGCGTGTAGGGGCGAATTGCATTCGCCCTAACCTAATTAGATTCACGTTATTTAATTCGCCCTGATTTGATTCGCGCTATGTAAATTTGATCTGCGAATCTGATCTGCGATTGTGGTCGGATTCGCGATTACACTAGGGGATGGTCTTTTACGGTTGTTAACAATTTGTGAGTGCAGGTCAGAAGTCGGGGCGATCGCTAGCGGGAATTGCGGGGATTGTGGCCGTAGCCACCCTCGTCAGTAAGGTATTTGGGTTAGTGCGCCAACAGGCGATCGCGGCAGCCTTTGGCGTGGGTGCCGCTATAGATGCTTACAACTACGCCTACGTGATTCCCGGATTTTTGTTGGTGCTGCTGGGCGGGATCAATGGCCCCTTCCACAGTGCCATGGTCAGTGTTTTGGCGAAACGCGATCGCAAAGATGCAGCCCCCCTCGTCGAAACCATTACCACATTGGTGTGCGGTATTTTACTCGTCGTCACCATTGGCCTAGTGATCTTTGCTGAACCGCTGACGGATTTAGTCGCGCCGGGGTTACACCGCACACCAGAAGGCATGGTGACACGGGCGATCGCGGTACAACAGTTCCGGATTATGGCACCCCTCGCCCTCCTATCTGGCCTAATTGGCATCGGCTTCGGCACCCTGAATGCCGCCGACCTCTACTGGCTGCCGTCGATCAGCCCATTGTTTTCCAGTGTAACGGTGCTGTTAGGGTTAGGGATTTTAGTCTTGCAACTGGGTACACGGGTGACCTTGCCAGAGTATGCCCTAGTCGGTGGTTTGGTCTTGGCTTGGGGCACCTTGGCAGGTGCGGTGTTGCAATGGCTCGTCCAAGTCCCCGCCCAGTGGAAGGCAGGTATGGGCACCCTGCGTCTGCGGTTCAACTTCCGCCAACCCGCCGTCGCCGAAGTGATGAAGGTAATGGCTCCGGCCACCTTCTCCTCCGGAATGCTCCAGATCAACGTCTACACCGACCTATTTTTTGCCTCCTTCATTCCCCAAGCCGCCGCCGCCATGGGCTACGCCGGATTGCTAGTGCAAACACCCTTGGGGATTTTGTCCAACGTGATTCTGGTACCGCTATTGCCCGTTTTTTCCCGCCTCGCTGATCCCCAAGACTGGCCAGAACTGAAAGACCGCATCCGCCAAGGCATGGTGTTGACCGCCGCGACCATGCTGCCCCTGAGTGCCTTGATGATTCCCCTCGCCGCCCCCATTGTCCGCGTGGTGTACGAACGGTTCGCCTTCGATCGCGCCGCCTCCCAACTGGTCACCGCCATTTTGATCGCCTACAGCATTGGCATGTTTGTCTACTTGGGACGGGATGTGTTGGTACGGGTGTTTTATGCCTTGGGCGATGGGGAAACGCCGTTCCGGATCAGCGTCTTCAACATTTTTCTCAATGCCCTGCTGGATTATTTGTTCGTCCAACCCTTCGGTGCGCCGGGGTTAATCATGGCGACGGTGGGGGTGAACCTGTCGTCGATGGTGATGTTGCTGTGGGTGCTAAACCGCAAGCTAGGTGGGTTGCCGTTGTTGCAATGGAGCCAACCGCTCGTCGGCTTAACGGGTGTCAGTGTGGTGGCGGGATTGGTCTGCTTTGGGGTCAGTTTGGGCTGTCACCAACTCTGGGGCACCGAAGGCTTACTGCTGCAACTGTTGGAAATTGCGATCGCGGGTTCCGTCGGTCTAGTGGTCTTCGTCGGCATCGCCACCCGCCTGAACCTGCCAGAGGTAAATGCCTTGGGTGAACGGCTAGGCCAAAAGTTGCGGCGATCGCGATCAACCGACTAAACCAACTCCAATTGATAACAACAAGCCCAAAAACAAAAAATCCCCAGCGGTGAAGCTAGGGATTCATTAGGGTGCATCTACCACTCCATTCTTCTGGACGTACACCCGCCATCAGGAACGTTCAGACACAAAATTGTTCGCCAAATTGATGAACATCACCTAATCGTTCAATCACGCTTGATCGCAGTAAAATCTGTAATTCTCAACCCTATAAATCAGAGTGCCGACCGTTAAGAACTTAGTGGATTGAGTAACGATAAATCATCGATTTGATTCCAACTAAAAAAGCCCTAGAGGGTAACTCTAAGGCTTGATTAGGGTGCATCTACCAATTAATACTTCCAGGGTTAATGCATGGATCAGGAGAGTTTCAATTTATTAGATTGATGGCTAACTCGCTAATAATTACTAACGGCTGATCAACAGGATGCCAACCCAATCAACGAGCAATTCATCAGGGCAATTACTCATACTAAAAACCAAGAAAGCCCCAGAGGCGAACTCTGAGGCTCAATTAGGGTGCATCTACCACTCCATTCTTCTGGAACGGCACACTGGATCAGGATGATTTGGCGATCGCGGATAATTTTCTCCTGTGAATGACAGGAAAAGCCTTGGGAACTGACAGTTTTCAGGTTTTCAGGTTTTGAGCGTAACCGTTCACTCCCCGTCAGGGGAGGAACCAGCGGGCGTAGCCCGCCACACTTTTCTTATGGGGGGATGTAAACGGTTATGTTTTGAGCAGCACTTAAACTTAAACAACCCGATGACTAACCATTAAAAAAGCCCCGGAGGAAAACTCCGAGGCTTAATTAGGGTGCATCTACCACTCTATTCTTCCGCTGCAAATCTCCACACCCGGAAAAAAAATCCTATGAATTGCAAGTACTAAAAAAGCCCCGGAGGGAAAACTCCGAGGCTTGATTAGGGTGCATCTACCAATCCATTCTTCCAACAGCCAATCCTCAATCAGGATTGTTTCAATATTTTCTGCTCGCCATTTTTCTAACAGTTTCGCGATCGTCATACTACCCATTTATCAACACATAAAAACGCCCCGGAGGAAAAAATCAAGGGCTTAATTCAGTCAGGGAAATCAAACTGCGTTGCGTGACAGACTGTAAGTTCTGCAAGTGGGTTAGGCGGTTGTTCAGCAATTTCCCGCGTCGGGATACACCAAACCGGATACCCTGCCCTATTGTGCCCGCAACCCTTTTCCCACGGTGGGATGTGAACGATTACCTCGAAACCCTAATTCTTGCGTAGGTTGGGTTAGCGATAGCGTAACCCAACAAAACCGAGACTAGCGTTGGGTTTCACGTTGTACTGCTACGCAGAAGCAAGCTACAACCCAACCTACGAAAAAGATGTGTCAGTCAATCAGGCCGATCAATGTACCCCAAACTGGAGTCGCAACGCCAGTATTCATTCATCTCGGTGGCTTCGACTTCCCTGAGCCACCGCCTGGTGTCAGGTAGCCACTGCGTGGCTTAACCGTGCCTTGAGCGTAGTCGAAAGGCATAACCCGCAACTGTGACATCTGCCCGATCAATGTTATAAGTTGCCCAACGGTAGGGGCGAATGGCCATTCGCCCTTACAAGGCTAGCGGTTCACCCAGAAAATCCTTCAGAAGCAAAAAAAGAGACGGACACGGAGCGTTAATCTTCGTGTCCGTCTCCCTGGCTCAGAGATGAAGCATCCTGTTTATTTCGCCACTGTGCCAATCTCCGGGGCGCGGAGGAAAGCGACGTTTTGTAAACTGTCCGGCACCCCAGCGGTGATCACGGCGTGATAGGGCTTCGGCAGGGTCAGTTTGTTCAAGCTGTTATCCAATAAAGCGGTGACCGCAATGGTGGTGGAGTCGTACATCTTGGTCAGCATCTTGGGATAGAAGCCAATGCCAATAATGGGGATCAGCAGGCAGGCGATGATGAACACTTCGCGGGGTTCGGCATCCACCAGAGCTTCGTGGGAGGTGAGTTCCTTGTTTTCGGGGCCGTAGAAGATTTCCCGCAGCATCGACAGCAGGTAAATTGGCGTGAGGATCACCCCGATCGCCGCCAAGGCAATGATGATGATCTTGAAGCCGAGGGTGTAGGTGTCGCTGGTGGCAAAACCCACGAATACCATCAGTTCTGCCACAAAGCCACTCATCCCCGGCAGTGCCATGGAGGCGAGGGAGCAGGCGGTGAACATAGCGAACACCTTGGGCATATTCCGCCCCACGCCACCCATCTCTTCCAGGATCAGGGTGTGGGTGCGATCGTAGGTGGCACCGACTAGGAAGAACAGGCTTGCCCCAATCAGCCCGTGGGACACCATTTGCAGCACCGCCCCACTCAAGCCCAAGTCGGTAAACGACGCTAGGCCAATCAACACAAAGCCCATGTGGGAAATGGAGGAGTAGGCAATTTTCCGTTTCAGGTTGCGTTGGGCAAAGGAGGTGAGAGCAGCGTAGATGATATTCACCACACCCAAAATCACCAACACCGGAGCAAAGTAGACATGGGCATCCGGTAGCATCCCCACATTCATCCGCACCAAGGCATAGCCGCCCATCTTCAACAGAATTCCGGCCA
>CAZJZR010000385.1:3046-4563 GCA_964550475.1 uncultured bacterium | reverse complement strand
GACAGCCTACCAGTCAGCGCACCAATCAGCCCTAAAAATAGACCAAAAATCAAACCCCAAATCAGCACAACAATCAGCACAACAATAAGCCGATACTGCCACTCCATTGCCTTGGTTTCCAACCAACGGGGCTGCATCCGCTCAATCAACAACTCCACTTGGTTAGTACGCTGCAACTGCCGCGCCAGCCAACTCAGGGTGTGGCAGGTTTGCCGCCAATCGGGTTCCTGCGCCACCGTGGCGTAAGCCCACTGGTTCCGGTCGGTTTGGCCACTCGGTTTCAGTTGGCGATCCGCTTGGCGTGTCTCCAGCATCAAGCGGTGATCCACATAGGCTTGGTACAGTTCCACCCGGTTGCTAAACCCCTGTCCCGTGGCTGTGCTGCCCTCGTAGGTAACTGCTGCCATGCTCAACAGCAACGGCACCCGCAAAATGCCGGGGTTACCCGCCGCATCCGGTGCTAACATCTGCTGCAAGTCTGCCGATGCTTGGATCTGCTGCCATAGGCCACCCAAACCCACAGCCTGCAAATACTGGGCAATCTGCTCATCATTCAACGGTTCCAAGCACACCTGCCCCGGCAAACTGTCCAGCGTCGCGCCGCCGTCCCGATATTCCAGTTCCCGGCAACACACTACTAGATGGCGGTAATGGTGAGCAAAGGCGTTGAGTTGGGCAATACATTTCTGTTGCCGCTCCATCCCCAACTCATCCAACCCATCCAGCAACGGCAACACCACCTGATCCGCCAGCCATGCCTTACCTTCCGGCACTGACAGGTTATACATCTCTTGCAGTTGCGCCACCAACCAATCGGAGATGGACTGCCGATCATCCGTCCAAGTTGACAGTTCAAAGATCACCGGAATCAGCGATCCCGGTCGGGTCAATGCCTCCGTCAGCAACTCCTGCGCCAGCGTCAGCAGCGTGGTGGTTTTCCCCGCTCCCGGTGTGCCCAAAATCAACAACTTGCCCTGCACCGTTGGCCGACAAAACACCTCCAGAATCCGTTGGCTCAGGCTCAACTGTTCGCTGGAGCCATCGGCCATGGTCAACTTACGCCGCAACTTCAACGAAGCCCGATGCAGTTCCACCGCCTCCTGCCGCAGCCCCAGCGGAATCACCACCTCCGTATCATTGAGGCTAAAGTCCAGCCGCAGCTTCACCGCCTGCTGTACCGCTTCTAAGATCTGCTGTTGCCGACTCGGCCACCGCTGCGGCGGCACCTCCACCCGCTGAATCGTCTGGAAGTAGTTGTTAATGATCCGATTACCATCCCCCTGCACCTGGGTCAGGTTTTCACCCGCCTGTGCAATCTGCACATGGCTATCGGCAACCTCAAGGTGGTTCAGGTTTTGGTCTTGGTCTGGATTGGCCATGCCTCTGGGTTGGCGGTTGGGGGTGAAGTGGTTGAGAAAATTCTATACCTATCAACCGTAGGGGCGCAGCATTTGGCAGATGACCTTTACGAAATCCCGCATAGCTTATAACAGTGGCCTCTGCCTAACCTATGGCTG
>CAZJZR010000385.1:0-3005 GCA_964550475.1 uncultured bacterium | reverse complement strand
AATGAACCGATACCGCCCGCCCACCCGCTGGAGCAACCGACGCTCGACACAGTAGTTGAGGAACCGCGCCAGATTCCAGGGGATTGATTTTGACTGCCAAAGAACTAGACGTAGTGAAAAGTGTTTTACTAGTTGAAAAGTAGATACAAAAACCATCAATGCAATTACCAAAAGTACAATTATGTTAAGCCCACCTGACATTTTTAAGATTGACAAAGCCATAATTAGCGTCAGTGTTACTAATAAGAATAAAGATGTAAAAACAGCAGATATTCGTCCCTGGAATGGATCTGAATTAGATTTGAATTCACTGAAGAATAAACCCATGAAAAATACTATTGAAAAGGATAAAATGAATACGCCAATTGCGCCAATCCGTCTAAGAATTGAACAGAATATTAATATTATGGATATTGATTTATCTAGGGAAGCAGCATTAATGTCTTGAACATATCTAGAAATTCCCTTCGCTTCAAGAAATATATTGCGAAGTTTTGATGACGATGGAATTCTAGGCTTAAATTCAAGGTTTAAATCAATTTCCGAACCAATAAGGCTATCTTCATCGATTATTTTTGATGGTTTTATTTTGAATAGAAAGCAAAATGCTTTTGCAAGCATATAAGTGATTATTCTCAATGAATCACGTTTGGATTCGGCGGTCGATGCAAAACCAATTATTAAACTTTTAACTGTTGATTCAGTGAGCCAACTGTAATTGGAGGCAGATAATAGAGGTAAAGTTAAATTGTATGATTCATTTATCATCAAATAGTCGATACTTGAAAACCAAAGTAGCGCAAGGAAAACCAAAAGTGAATTGGTGATAAGCCTAAAATTCCAATATAAGAATTTGTCTTTTGATTTTTTTAATTCAGATGGTTGCATTCCTTCAATTGAAAATTCAGTTTGGCACCTTTCTTGGAGTGATCTTGATAACCAAATTAAATAATGTTGAACTTGGGATAATTCTGGCTCCTTATCTAATCGTCCATAAGCCCACTGTTTCCGCTCCAAGTCTTGCCGCCGATCGCTCTCCCGTGTTTCCAGAGACAATTTGAAGTCGATATATCGCTCCAATAGCTCCAGCTTGTTGCGAAAGGGTTGCTGAGGGGTGTAAACCTGTGCTGCAAAAGAAAGAAATAGCGGTACTCGGAGTAACCCTGGTTCACCGTCAGGTGCAGATTCCAACAGATGACGTAAGGCTGGTTCTGTCTGAAAAACTGACCATAATTCTGGACGAGCAATGGCATCCAAATAGGTTTGAATTTGTTGATCAGACAAGGGTTGGAGGCAGATGGCTCCTCGGAGAGTTTTGAGTTTGAGGTTGACCGCTTCAAACTCCTTAGTTCGGCAACACACCACCAACTGGGGATAGGTTTTGGCAAATTCATTCAGCTTTTCTGTACAAAGTTTCTGCCGTTCCAACCCCAATTCATCCAGACCATCGAGCAGGGGCAAAAGTACCTGTCGATCCAACCATTGTTCATAAATCTTGTGTTTACGGTTGCCCCCGTGCAGCTCATACAACTGCTGAATTAACCAGTCTGCAATGGTTTGGTTGTCATCTCGCCAGGTCGATAGCTCAAACACCACTGGAATGATCGTCCGGGGTTGCGCCAGTGCGCCACAGATGAGTTGTTCGGCCAAACTCAGCAGAGCCGTGGTTTTTCCGGCTCCTGGTGTTCCCAAAATCAATACCTTGCCGTTAATGTCATCCCGCCCAAATACTTCAATTAAAAGCTGGCTGAGATCAAGTGGTTCCCTATCTACGCCATCGATTTGCAAGGTACGACGAGGCTCTAAATCTGACCTACCGACCCAATGGGATTGCTGTTCTAGCGAGAGGTTGATCCGGATACGATCCCGACCCAGAGTATCCGTCAATCGTTTGCGAATTTCGGGCAATAATTTCTGTTGCAGCAATTGCGTTGCCCAGTCCCAGTCCACAGATGGCGGTTCTGTCTGCCCAAATAACCGAAGAATAATATTGTTGATGGTGATTTGATTATCTTGGCTGTTCTGAAAGCTGACCGCATCCCGCCCAGCCTGGGTTAGCTGCACCTGGCTATCTTTAATCTGGCTTCGGTTGATCTTCTGGTTTTGATTTGGCATTCCCCTGCATCTGCACTATGCCCTGAGCATTACGAATCATCCAACAACGGTCGCAAATCCCGACGACCACTCACCACCCTAACAATTTCAATGCCATGCCAAAAGCTGATTAACGAATGTTTCGCCATCCACACCCTCGCCCCGGTCTAGTGAGGCGATGCCCTCATCCACTTGGGCACGAGTGTCTACCAGCCACCCTTGGTAGGACTGTTGCTGTGCCGCCAACAACGCCAGAGCCGTTTGAATCACCTCATCCGCATCCCGAAAGCAGCCTTGCGCCAACAAGGTTTGTACCACCGTTTCCTGTTCTGGTTTGAGGATAATGCTCATTTGGGGTATCTCCAGTGCTAAAAGCCAAAAAATCCTTTCACCACACCTAACCAGGGGGTCAGCGTTGTCAACACTTCCTGAGCCGTTTGCCACAGACTTTTTCCCGCTTCCGTCGTTTCTTGCACCGTCTTCAGCGTTTCGCTCACCTGCTTCAGGTTTTGTCCCACCAAATCCTTATTGGGGGTTTCCTTAGCCGCTTCTCGTTTAGCGGGTCGCAAATAGTCCAGCAACTCCTCCTGTTGGCTTGCCGTCAGCCCTGCCTCTTTAATCGCTGTTTCCAATCTTTCTAACAAACTCACTACATCGGCACTGCTGATGCCCTGCTGTTGGGTCGCTAAATTGCCAGTTTGATTTTGTTGCAGATCACCGCCTGCCTGCCCAAGCTGCACCATGCCGCCGTTGACCGTTAGGTTATTTAGACTTTGGGATTGGTTCGGGGGCTGTGGCTCCGAAGGTCGCTTTTTACCAAACATCAGACCATTCTCCTGGAATACATGACTCTAAACGTAACTACTCAGGTAGATCAATGCTGGATTGCTTGATCCACAAGGGTTGGGGTA
>CAZJZR010000384.1:0-4565 GCA_964550475.1 uncultured bacterium | reverse complement strand
TATCCAGTTCCGCCAAAGCCTCTCGCCGCTTCACCCGCAAATTGTCCGCCGCATCCAGAATCGCCGCAATTCGACGTTGCTCTTTTAAAGTGGGAAGTGGGATGTGGAAAGTGGAAAGTTGTTTTGGGCTAAGCCGTGGCAAATTCACACCAACAGCCAACTTAGATGCTAATTCTGTAAATTCCGGTGTTCGTAAAAAATGAAAAAGATAATTGCGATCTAGTTTTTCTGACGGCAGGATCGGAATAATATCTGTGCTGCAAATTCCCCCAAAATTTGGCCGTGCAACCTTTCGTAAATAAGGTCTCAGTTTCCCGTAAAGCACATGACTCGGAGAAAACACAAACTTTGTACTTTTGGGATCATCACGCTCTACAACACTTACTAACCCAGTCGCAGAATCAATATCTTCAAGGCTGATATACGGTAATCCATTGCGATCCTTCAAATCGAATGCCGTTCGGTCAAGCACTACAACGCTACCCAGGCTTACACTTTCTACTTTCGCCATTCTACTTTCCAGTTTTATTTTCCTTTGCTCGTTTGCTGGAGGCTGTGAGAATTGCCGTGATTTCTTTTGCTTCTGCTAACAAAGGTTCCATCTTTTCTCGTGGCATGAGTTCAGCTTCAATAATCAACTCCAGCCAATAACAAGTCTCATCAGCCTCTTCCTCTGCAATTGCTAATTTCGCAATAAAATCAGCCTTAGATTTGCCACGTTGTGCGGAACGGTAGTTTGCCCCTACCGATGTTGCCGATCGCAAGACTTGTTTCCCTATGATCGAAGCTTCACTACTATTTGGCAAAGAGCGATACATCCGAATTATCCGAAGAGCAAAATCCTTTGTCCGTTCCTTCAAATCACGCTGACCACCTTCATTATTTGACCGTCTACTTTCCATAGTCCACTTTGTACTTTCTCTACTATTTGATCTTCTACTTTCCACATTCCACTTTGTACTTTCCACTTTGCAACAACGCTTCCTTCTTTTTCCGGCTCCATCCCTGCACCTGTTTTTCGCGATTATAGGCATCAGTGACGCGATCGTACTCTTCACAATAGACCAATTCAACAGGCAATCGCTTGGCCGTATGGTTTGCCCCCAACCCACTTTGATGTTCAGCCAGTCGCCGTTCCAAATTCCACGTACTACCCGTGTAATAACTGCCATCCGCGCATTTAAGAATGTACATATATGGCATCGTTGCACCTCTGCATCCCGTTGCCATTTAGGGTTCCCGGTTCCCTTCGACTGCGCTCAGGGAACGGTTCGACCACGCTCAGACAGTGGATTAGCGTTGGCTTTGGCGTTGGCTGAGCGTAGCCGAAGCCAACGCCAAAGCCAATGCCGCCGAAGCCGACGGTCTTGTGGACTTTTGGCTTCGTTCACGTTCCCTTCGACTACGCTCAGGGAACGGCTTGAGTATACTCAGGGCACCATGCTCAGGTCATGGATCAGCATTGGCGTTGGCTAAGCGCGGTGCCCTGAGCTTGTCGAAGGGTAGCCGAAGCCAATGCCAACACCCATCCCCCATTTGGTAGACTGGAGCCATTGATTAGGCTAAGTTGACCTATGGCGATCGCGGTCGATCAACCGATTCAACAGCAACCACTGAGCGTTGACGAATTTTTGGTGCGGTATGGTGGCGACAACCGCTACGAATTGATCGACGGAGAAGTATTTGACTTAGAACCAACCGGCCAGCATGAAGAAGTTGCTGCCTTCATCACTGCTAAGATCTGTGTGCAGATCGACGCGATCGGCTTACCTTGGTTTGTGCTTCAGCGGGGGTTGTTGCGCCCCTCTAACCTGGGGATGACAGCCTTTCGCCCAGACGTAGCCGTAATTGATCGCGAACAACTGACCAAAGAACCGTTGTGGTCTGAGCACTCCATCCTAACGCTAGGCAGTTCAATTAAATGGGTGGCCGAAGTCGTCAGTAGCAACTGGCAAAACGATTATGCCCGTAAGCTAGAAGACTACGCCGCACTGGGTATACCCGAATATTGGATTGCCGATTACGCAGGCTTAGGCGGCACCCGACACATCGGCAAACCCAAACAACCCACCCTCTCCATCTGTACACTCGTCGATGGAGAGTATGAAATTCAGCAATTTCGAGGCCAGCAGGCGATCGTTTCGGCCACGTTTGCTGGGTTGAACTTGACCAGTGACCAAGTGTTGAGAGCAGGGAACGGTTAATTGGCTACGCTCAGGGAAAGTTTCGGCATTGGCGTTGGCTGAGCGCGTTACCCTGAGCCTGCCGAAGGGAAGCCAAAGTCAGCGTTTGGTTGCGTTCCGGCATTCGGCCAACCGCTGTAACTCAGCCATATCCCTAGCGATCAATGCCTCCTTCTTTTTTCGGCTCCATCCTTGTACTTGCTTTTCGCGATTATAGGCATCTGCGACGCGATCGTACTCTTCACAATAGACCAATTCAACCGGTAACCGCTTGGCCGTATGGTTTGCCCCCAGCCCACTTTGACTCAGAACCCCCCTTTCCCAAGGGGGGCAGGGGGGATCGTAGATCTCTGAATATGCACAGAGATCCACCTGTACAGCAGTGGAACTGGTGAGGACAAATCGGCTGACGTTGCCAGATCTAGATCCCCCTAAATCCCCCTTGATAAGGGGGACTTTGACTAACGCCTACCGCAACCACCCCTCCAACTCCTGTTGCCCCGCTGCAATCTCCTGCTCCAACGTGGCCAACCGCTCCAGGATCACCAGCGGCGCGTCATGGTTCACCGCCGCATACTCCACCTCCTTATAGCGATTAATCGACAGGTCATAGTCATTCCCAGCAATCTCCGCCTTCGGGACTAAGAAACTGCGATCGGTGCGTTGGCGCGTCGCCTCCGTCGTTCCTCCAGCCCTCAGATCACGCCAACGGCTGAGAATATCCGCCAAATCGCTCCGATCCGGTTGCGGTGTGCGCTTATCATCCAGCGAAAACCCATCCGCCTGCATATCGTAAAACCAGACCGCATCCGTCCCGCCCGAATTCGTCTTCGTGAATAGCAGAATCGCCGTAGACACCCCCGCATAGGGCTTAAACACCCCCGACGGCATCGACACCACCGCATCCAACTTGTGGTCTTCCACCAACACCTGCCGCAACGTCTTGTGCGCCTTCGACGACCCAAACAGCACCCCATCCGGCACAATCACCGCCGCCCGTCCACCCGTCTGGAGCAACCGCAAAAACAGAGCCAAAAACAACAACTCCGTCTTCTTCGTCTTGACAATCTGCTGCAAATCCTTCGCCGTCGATTCATAGTCCAGACTGCCCGCAAATGGCGGATTCGCCAGCACCAACGAAAACCGCTCCGCATCATCCTGATCCGACTGTGCCAACGAATCGCGATAACGAATATCCGGATTCTCCACACCGTGCAACAGCATATTCATACTGCCGATCCGCAGCATCGTCGAGTCGAAGTCGTAGCCGTGGAACGTCCCAGAATTAAACTTGCGGCGACTGTCGTCCGTTTTGTAAATCGTGTCGCCATGGTGCTGCCGCAAATAGTCCGAAGCCGCAATCAAAAACCCCGCCGTCCCACAGGCCGGATCGCAGATCACATCCTTCGGCGTGGGTGCTGTCATCTCCACCATCAGCTTAATGATGTGGCGCGGCGTGCGGAACTGGCCATTCTGCCCCGCCGCCGCAATTTTTCCCAACATATACTCATACAAATCGCCCTTGGTATCGCTGTCGGCCATGTCGATACCATCAAGCTGATCCACCACATTCGCCAGCACACGCGGTGTCGGCATCATAAACAACGCATCCCGCATGTGGTGAGAATAGGTGGAATCACCCTCCTCCTGCGTGCCGCCATTACCGCCCAGCGTCTTAATAAACGGGAACACCTCATCCTTCACCGTCGTGAACAATTGTTCCGGTGCCGTGTCCTTAAACCGCGACCACCGCAGATGCTCCTGATCCGGCCTAAAGATCGGCTCCTCAATCGGTTTACCCGTGCGGGCGGCCTTGCGTTCTCGCAGCGTATGCAGTTCATCCAGTCGCTTGATGAACCGGAGATAGGTCAATTGCTCGATCACCGACAACGGATTCGAGATGCCACCCGACCACATCGTGTCCCAAATGCGATCGACCTTAGATTTGAGTTCGCCAGTAATCATACGCGCTATCGTGTTTGCCTTACGTTTCAACCGATCTCTTTACAACCGCTCTGTTCACCACCGGGCGTATTTCAGGTTTTGGGGAGGGGCGGTTAAAACCGCATCTACAATATAGCCCGTTTCACATTTACGAGGGACAGGCAAGGGGCTTAAGCCCCTTGTTAAAGGGTTTTCAGCGTTCCTCATAATTCCGACAATTGCTATAACTAAACCCGCCTACGCGGGTTTCACAGTCGATGTTGCAACTAAACCCATCACTGATCACTCATCACTGATCACCCATCAAATCTAACAATTCCAACACCACCCCATTCGTCCAGCCAAAGCCAATTTCATTACTGCTATAACCAAAGAAAATGCCATCTGAAACTTGGGCGGAACATTGGATCACATCGTATTTTTCAAACAGACTGCCAG
>CAZJZR010000383.1:0-4580 GCA_964550475.1 uncultured bacterium | reverse complement strand
GTGACATAACCACGCCCTCACCCAACAGTCCCCCAACTAATCGATCCGCCCATCCCTTAGAGCCGCCTATCCTTTATATCTGCCCATCTATACTGTGTCAGCCAACAAATTTTACTTTGTAGTTCCAACTTCAGTTGGCTGGCTAAAGCCAGTACTACAAACAGTTCCCTGACAAAGTATATATCTGCCCATCCCTAACGATTGATTTGGGCGATCGCCGCGCCTAAATCCTGGGGCGAAAAGTTCCGCACAAACAGCAAGGGCATTGCCGCTTCACTGAGGCTATGGGCATAGGACGCTTGCAAATAGGGACGAAATGCCCCTTGTCGATGGGTATACACCTGGAAAAACGCCAAACTGAGAGCGTTGGCATAGCGTTGGGCAATCAACGGATCGGGACCAATCACCACATTGGGTAACGCCAAGGAACTGCTACCCGGAGCCGATTCACCCAAAAATGAGAAGTGAGTGCCGCGATCGGCAATCACCAAATAGCGTTCTGGGGTGGTCAACCAGGTAAATGGTTGCACTTGTTCGGGGACAGCGGGGGCAACGGAGTCGGCACTACTGCCCACCAGCATCACCGGGATCTGGATCTGACTCAGCCCCTGGGGGCCAAAGACGCTGCGATCGATGGGATTGATGGCCATCACCGCCTGCACCCGGGGATCGCGGAGGGTGTAGGGTTGGGGCGGCAGGGACAAGACGCTGCACTGCAACAGCAGGGAAATGTTCCAAGGGTTGCTGTCTGGTAAACAGTCCTGCTGGAGTTGTGGGAAGTTGAGGGTGGCTCCGGCCAGGGCAAGGGCGGTGTACCCCCCAAACGATTGGCCAATCACCCCCACCTGCTTCAGGTTAACCTGCACTCCGGGCAGTGGATTGGTTTGGAACCAGTGCTCCAGTTGATTCAGCAAAAAGGTAATGTCTAAGGGGCGATCGATGAACTCCCGGGGTGGGGTGACTTCCGCCGCTCGTCCAGTCAGCAATGCCCCCAGTTGGGCACTGTTGCTGCCGGGATGTTCGGGCACCGCTACCACAAAGCCGTGGGAGGCCAAATGTTCGGCTAAGTAGGCAAAGGTGCCGCGATCAGAACCCAACCCATGGGAGATGACCACCATGGGTAACGAGATCACCCCCTGGTTGAGATCAGCGGCCACGGTGGGCAGGTAAACGTTGGCGGCAAAATTGCGATCGCGGCTACTGTCGTTGAGCATGAGCGGTTGAACCTGCCAGCGGAACCGCCCCCGCGATCGCAGATCTGGCAGTCGGCTAAAGTCGGTCAGTGGTTCGGCAGCGGCTTCTTTCAGCGTATGGCGTTGCAGGGCTGCTGTGACTAAGCCCGCCTGATTGACCAGTTGGGTCAGCTCTTCCACAATCCCAAAGCTCTGCTCCAAATCAATCCGAATGCCTTGGGTGGGAAATTTCCGCAACACATTCAGCAAGGTTAGGCCGTTGCGATCGCCCGCCGCCAAAATTAACGAAGCCCGGATGGCATAAAAGCCACTTTGGCCAGACGGTAATTGGATCACTTGCCCCAAGCGGTGTAACAAGGTTTCCCCTTGGGGCGAGTAGAGGAATTGGGCGATCGCCACCCGACTCAAATCAATTCGGGTAGCCAAGACCCGCCGAAATTGTTCCTGCTGGGCTGGCTTGAAAAACCCGGCATAGTCCACTAAATCGCCTTGAATCCGGCCTTCTTTGGCATAAACCTCCAAATCCGCCACCGCCACCGATCGCCGCAAGGCCCCATAGGACAAGACAATGCGCTCCGCTGCCCAAATGGGCGTTGCACTCAGAAAAATTGGCAATAGCCCCAACACCAAACTAGATGCCAAACTAGACCACAGGCGTGTCTGCCACTGTTGGCGTGTCTGCTGCTGGCGAGTCGGCAAGTTGCCAACAGGAGGGTTACAGTCGCTGGCGGTAGGGTGGGCACAACCCACGCTCCTGACTCCACACCCAGTCAGCAGTTTGTTTTTACAGGTGGACTTAACTGTTCTGAAAATTGCTGTATGCATGGAACAATACAGGGTGGAGGAAGGGAGTAGGGACAGGCAACACCGAGGAGCCAGTGTAGCGATCGCGTCAGGTCTGTGAACAATCTGGAGAACGTCGCCATTGGCTCATCCAGATGCAGCGTGTATAGCCGCTTTAATAGTCGCTTACGGTGATGTGGGTATAGCCCACACCACTCAACTCTTGACTCTTGACCCAATCAGGACTTGCGTGAATCAACTGCACCTCGTCAAGATCGTGGATTGAATAAAACCGCAAACTGTCCGGATGGGTTTAGTAGATCAAGCGGCATTCTGCAATGGATTTGACGACAAAAACCGCCCTGACAGATCTGGAACTCAGGTGTAATTCACGTAACTGCCCAGGTAGCTTAAGGCTCGATTGTTTAATCTATCTGGGTTGGGGAACCCAACCCCTACAATTGCAGAATTGATCCCGTTTGTAGAGGCGCGGTTTCCGCGTCCTAGATTTCGCACCTGGGCAGTTACGAGTTCACAGATGATGTGACAAACAGTTTGATCAATCCACTGATCTAGATCAATCCACTGATCTCTACTATCCAATTACAGTCCAATTGATTTCTCGTCAGCCCCTTTGGAACAAAACCTGACACAATGTGCAACTTGGTCGCACATCAGGTCAACCTTGCAACGTGCATTACACATTTTTGCTGGCTCACTGCAAGCGGCTACACCACAAATGGCGTTGCCGAGAAACCACGCTGCCTACTCCTAAAGCCAAACTGTGATGACATTGGCGACGGTGTGGCGATCGCGGAGACGAATGGTTGGCCGCTGCACAGCTTCCTCCAACCCGTCTGCACCACCCATCTGCCATGTCACAACAGTTACGATTCTAGTGTATGCAGTCCAACATTGGTCAGCGGTTAGGTAAATAACGCCGCCACTGCTGGTTTGGTGACTTTGCCCATGGCGTTGCGCGGTAGTTCGGTCACGGTCAGCAGCAAGGTGGGAACTTTGTAAACCGCTAACTCACCTTTGCCCCATTGCCGCAACGCCTCTAAGCTTAACGCCTGCCCTGGTTTAAGGACGATTGCCGCTGCCACCCGTTCCCCCCATTCCAAATCGGCCACACCCACTACGGCACAGTCTTGGATGGCAGGGTGCGATCGCAGCACCTCCTCAATTTCCAACGCCGACACCTTGTACCCCCCGGTTTTAATAATGTCCACGCTGATCCGCCCCAGAATGCGGTAGTGCCCATCCTCCAGCACCGCCAAATCGCCCGTGCGGAACCAGCCATCCTGAAATGCTTGGGTCGTCGCCGCTGGATTTTGCCAATATTCCCCAAACACCGTCCCGCCCTGTACCTGGATTTCTCCCGGTGTTCCCGCTGGCACTGGCTGTCCTGCCTCATCCACCAACCGCACCTGCACCTGGGGGAGGGGTTGCCCCACTCCACCCGCCCGACGTTCCCCATGCAACGGATTGGACAAGGCCATACCAATTTCTGTCATGCCGTACCGTTCCAGCAGCACATGGCCACTGATCTGTTGCCACGTCTGCAACACCTGCACAGGCAACGCCGCCGAACCCGACACCATCAGCCGCATCTGGGTGCAGCCAGCCCTGAGCCGCTGTTGTTCGTCCGGCGTAAATGTCTGCCAAGCGGCAATCAGTTTGGCATAAATCGTCGGTACGGCCATGAATAGGGTCAAATCGCCCTGGCCAAGGCATTGCCACACCTGTGCGGCATCGAATTTAGGTAGCATGTGGCACTGCGCCCCCGACCACAGGGCACAGGTGAGGACGTTGATGATGCCGTGGATGTGGTGTAGCGGTAGGACATGCAGGATGCGATCGCCCGCTGTCCACTCCCAGGCGGCAACTAAACTGGTGACTTGGGCTTGGATGATGGCATGGGTGGTGACGACACCCTTGGGTTTGCCTGTGGTGCCGCTAGTGTAAAGGATGAGGGCGCGGCGATTAGGGTCAATCTGGGGGAATTGGGGGCATGTAACCAGCGGATCGGTGGGATCGGGGAGGGGATCGCTGATGCAGTGGTGGCGCAATCCCAGGTCGGTGGCGATGGGCTGGAGGGTGCTGGCGTAGGGGCGATCGCTGACCAGAATCGTCGCCTCGGCTTGGCGGATCACATACTCCAATTCGGGACGCGGATGGGAGACGCACAGCGGCACGGCAACTCCCCCCGCCAACCAAATCCCCCACTGGGTAGCGGCATAGTCAAATCCTGGCGTGACCAAGTAGGCAACCCGCTGCTCATCCAGATCCGCTGCTCCAGCCAATAACACCGTGGCAATTTGGCGAGCCGTGGCTAACAGGTCGCTGTAGCGGTGGCGAGTGGTGGGGGTGGTAATGGCGATGCGATCGGCATAGGTTTCAGCACGGGCAATCAGCGGCAAGGTCACAGTGGCATCCTGCAAAACTATCCCTCCCACCTTACAGCGTAAGCGTTCACATTCCCCCATGGGAAAAGTGTTGCGGGCTACACCCGCTTGTTTCTCCCCTGACGGCTACCGTGTATACATAAATCTGTTTGTGCATAGAGTCCCATTCCTGACCCCCTCTAACTCCCCCTTGGAA
>CAZJZR010000382.1:0-4581 GCA_964550475.1 uncultured bacterium | reverse complement strand
GGTAGCCGACTTAATGTTAGAAACCATCATTTGGTATCAAATTGCCTTGATGGTGATTTTATGTGTAATTGGCTTGCTAATTAACTGGGTATCGTTTCAATGGATGACGGCGCGATCGGCTGTTTACTAAGGACACGGCAATGCCGTGCCCCTACACCAGTTATTCGTCAGTTATTAGGATGTTACTGATTTACAGATCCCTTAGCTGACCGCTTCCACCGGATGGCTGGCGGATGGGCGACGCTCAATCACTTGATCAATCAACCCGTACTCAACCGACTCGGCGGCTGACATGAAAAAGTCGCGATCGGTGTCCTGCTCAATCCGCTCAATCGGTTGCCCGGTATGTTCCGCCAGATGTTCGTTCAGTTTGCGCTTCAGATAGAGAATTTCCCGCGCTTGGATTTCAATATCCGTGGCTTGGCCTTGGGCACCACCCAGGGGTTGGTGAATCATGATCCGGGAGTGGGGCAGGCTCATCCGCTTGCCTTTTTTGCCTGCACTGAGCAAAAACGCGCCCATACTGGCGGCTAAACCAACGCAAATCGTCGAGACATCCGGGCGAATTTGGTTCATGGTGTCAAAAATGCCCATGCCTGCCGACACCGAACCGCCAGGGGAATTGATGTACAGGTAAATGTCCTTTTCTGGATCTTCGGCATCTAGGAACAGCAGTTGCGCGACTACTAAGTTGGCGACTTCGCTATCAATTGGCTGACCCAGGAAGATAATTCGTTCTCGCAGGAGTCGGGAGTAGATGTCAAACGCCCGTTCACCCCGACCCGATTGTTCAATCACGATGGGAATCATACCGTCAGCCCTTATGTGAGATGGTCTGGAGACGATGGCACGCATCGCCTATTCCAACCATTGTAGCGATCGCCTGCCCCACTGATTGGGCGGAATGCCGTACTTGGTGGATAGTGGATAGTGGATAGTGAATGGTGGATAGTGGATGGTGAATGGTGATGAGTGGTGAGTGGAGAGGGAAAGGTGGGGACGTAACATTTCCCTGATGGCTGGAGGGACAGGGGAATGCCGTGTCCTGAGTCCCGATAACTCTTGGGCGCGGCCATATAGCCTAATGGCATGGGCTTCGCCTAACGCCCCCACACCTACCGCAACTCAACCGAGAACCCAACCATCCACCATCCACCATCCACTATCCACCCCTCCTCACTGCTTGGCCGCGCCACTACCCCCCAATTGCACATTGGGAGTTTGAATCACCGGGGCTTGTTGGCCGTTCCATTTTTCAATGCGGGCGCGTTCGACCCGTAGCCGTTCCAGTTCGATCAACTGTGGTGTGATCGAGACGGCGCGGAGGCGGTTGGCTTCGGCTTCGGCACGGGCTTGTTCAATCGTGACTTGGGCTTCTCCTCTGGCTTTGGCAACATTGGCAGCGGCTTCGGCCTCCACCTTTTTGCGGTTAAATTCCGCAGTTTGGGCGGCTTGTTGGGCGGCAAATTGCTCGTCAATGCTCTTTTGGATGTCGGGTGGCAATCGCACTGGCCCCAGCAGGGTGACATCTTCAACGGTGATGGTGGGGAACCGTCGTTGGGTGCATTCCTTCACACCCACCACCAATTTCTGTTGATTGGTGGGCAGCATGGATGGGGTCAACTTCATGGTTTCCGCCACTTCCGAAAAACAGTTACGGAGGCCATTGCGTAATTCATTGGCGCGGAACTGGTCGGGACTCTTGCGGTAGGTTTCGTAGAACTGGTGTAGTTTGGTTTTGGTGCTGGAACCAGGCATCATTTCGGTGGTGAAGCCAAAGGACACCCCCACGTCGATCGATACCGGACTGCCACCCACAGAAAACACCACTGATTCGTCGGTTGACGACCCTTCGGTGGTCGATTGGGTGAAGGGATAGGTGTTGACAAAGGTGGGGAAAATCACCAATTGTTCAGTGTAGCCGTTGTACCACACCCGTCCAGTCACGACTTTGGCGTTTTCAATCCCCTTTTGCCCACCGTACAGTTCGATCTTTAACCCCGCATAACCGGGTTCCACGGTGGTGACGCTGGTACCTGGAATCACCCCACAGCCCGCCAATGCCGCTGCGAGTAGCCCCAGCACGGCGGTCACTCCCCAACGTCGATGGGGCGATCGCCCGGAATGCCCCTCAGCAGAACGGAGCACCGCACCCAGTCGCGCGGCTTGGGGATGCATGGTTAACTTGGTTTTCTGAATCGCCATGGTTGACGCGCTCCTTGTAAAACATCGAGCGGAGAAATTTGTAGAGATGAAAACTCTGGATCAGCTTGCGCTGTTTGGATCGTGTCTATCGTTTGCCGAACCTGATGAGAAGAAATTTCTAAAAAATCTTGTACACCGAGATAGGAATAGGCTGGAAAGGCTGTAATAAAAAGTTTTCTGGCGCGATACCCGTCTCGAATCCGCGCGATCGCGTACACCCCTGACCCACCCAGCAGTACCACGACCCCAACCCAGATTAAGAACCCAATGACGGGTTGACTAGAGTTGAGAAAAATTGGGGCAATGGCAATCAGGATCAATGCCACGATCAGTTCAACTAGCGCGATCGCCCCCCACTTCAACAGGGTATTGGATGACAATCTGGGTCGAAGGGTCATAGGAGAAAGTGGAGAAGTGTAACCGTTCACATCCCCCATGGGAAAAGTTTAGCGGGCTACGCCCGCTTGTTCGTCCCCGGACGGGGAGTGAACGGTTACGGAGAAGTTGCCGTAGAACAGGGATTGACCGCATACCTGGCAATATACAAACCACAGTAACCGTTCACAGCCCACCGTGGGAAAAGGGTTGCGGGCTACACCCGCTGATTCCTCCCCCAAGAGGGAGTGAACGGTTACAACGCACAAGTTGACCCTAATCTAATCATCCGGAAAAAATGCTGATCTTTACAAAATCTTGATTAAGCTTCCGGAAAATTACGGATGGTTAAAAGCTTTGGAATCCCCATCCCCTTAATTTTTCTGAGGAAAGTTCAGTAGTTTCAGGCTAATTACCATCCTTAAAGATCTTCTAAATATTGAATAAATTGCTTCAGATTTTGGGTAACCTCAATGTATTAATAAAACTATCATGCACTGCTAATTACGCATGACACTGTTCCAGCCTAGTGGCGGATCTTCTGAGAAGTCTCTCTACTGAGCAAACGAACATTGAGCCATGCTGCTTGTGATGGTGTGGGCTATGTCCATGCTAAGTGAAATTGATCCGGAAAGGGGTTGGATAAGTTGGTTTTTAAATTTCTGAGAGCACTAAAAATCAATTTTCTGGATCAGCTCTTAGCCTTAAACCTACCTGAGTTTTGCCTTGATTTGCTATGTCTCGTAGATAGTGCTCGCAGATAGTAAAAGTTTTGTACAGCCGCTTACGGTGGTCTGGACATCACCAATACGACTCAGCCTCTCACCCAGTGTCGGTTTGCATTCATCATCTGTGCTGCATAACTCTAAAAGCCACTCTAAGCACGGCCTGAAGGTGATTTGAGTTCGATCAGGGTTTCAATTATTTATTTTCTAACAGGTCTCTGATTACGTAACCCCAGCATTATTCCCGATCGGCTGGCAACCATCGAATTTAGCATAACCACATCAATTAAAAATCATTGGATTAAATCAATCAGTTAAGCGTCAACTATTCTTTAACAATTCTTTGCAATTTTCAACTCATTTCTTGATTTCAACTCATTGCTTAATTTATTGATGAGTTCATGCATTTCTACAATCCAAACCTACGAGTTAGCTTAGCTCATCAATCATTTACTTAGTCAATACTTAGTCAATTACCTAGTCAATTACCTAGTCAATTACGTAGTCATTTCGTTCCTGCACTCATTCTTAGGAGACTCCTGAATTCATGAAGTCAACATTTAAACACCGTTATGTGTCTTACTTGCTTAACCGTAAGCCGATTCAGGGGTTTACCTTGATTGAACTATTAGTCGTGATTATCATCATCGGGATTTTGGCCGCGATCGCCCTGCCAACATTTCTCAATCAAGCGAATAAAGCTCGCCAAGCAGAAGCACGACAATATATTGGAGCTGTTAACCGCAGTCAACAAGCTTACCGCTTAGAGCACCAACAATTTAGCAATAGCATGGTTAATTTAGGCGTTGGCATCACGCCGAGTACGCGATTTTATACCTATGCAATTGTTGAAGGAACCCATTATGCTGCTTATGTCACAGGAGCCTCTAAGGATTCATCCCTTCGCAGCTACATTGGAGCCGCCCAAGTCGTCCAACCCAATCCCAATCTGGACGCTACAGCCATTACGGTTGTCTGTGAAACCCTTACGCCGTCCATGACACCGCCCGACGCATCGAGCATTACCAACTACGACAATACGACCTTCGCGACCAATGATATTGTCTGTGACTCAACTACCGCCAAAGCTGTCCAGTAAACCGTTAGGGCTGACAATTGAAGCGGCTGTTTGAAAAGGTGGCTAAGCTGGGGAATTTAATGCAATGCAATTTAGAGGGTGTTTGAAAAGTGTCTAGCGGTTAAAACCGCGACTAAGTGAACACTAGCGAAGCCCTAAGCTTTAGCCCATGCCACAGGCTATTGCCCAATGGTCTAT
>CAZJZR010000381.1:0-4590 GCA_964550475.1 uncultured bacterium | reverse complement strand
GTTTCAATTCATCCTGCTATTCAGCAACACCACAAGATGCCTCCCCACAACAACCTTTTCGATCTCAAGAACCTTTTCGATCTACTGATTCTGACTAATTCAACGTTTGCGGAACCAAAAACTGCTGAATCATATCCGATAAATGCTTCAGTCGGACTGGTTTACTCAGGTATGCATTGGCTCCAGCATTCAAACATTTTTGCTGATCCTCTGGCATCGCCAACGCGGTCACGGCAATAATGGGTAAATCTTGCCAAGTCGGATTGCGGCGAATCCGTTGGATGGCCTCTAAGCCGTCCATCTCTGGCATTTGAATATCCATCACCACCACATCCGGTTGTTCTACCTGGAGCAGTTCCAATGCTTGGTATCCGTTGTTGGCCGTAATCACGCGATAACCCCGACATTCCAAATAAAAACATAAGGTCTCTAAGTTGGCAGGGTTATCCTCTGCTAGCAAAATCAGCGGTTGTGCCACCGAGGCAACGACCGGATTACTTGAACCCGGCTGAGGCAAATTTTCACGGTTGGGATTAGCCTCTAGGATGCGTTGCAAGGAGCATTGGAATTCGCTGCGGGTGAGTGGCTTGACCAAGTAGGCGGCAGCACCCATGGTCAACCCACGCTGTTGTTCATCCTCAATCGACACGACCATGACGGGAATGCTTTGGGTCGCTGGATGCTGTTTCAGTTGGAACAACACATCCCAACCGGATACGGTTGGCAGGTGCAAATCCAAAATAATCACACT
The DNA here is from genome assembly GCA_964550475.1 of uncultured bacterium. GTDB lineage: Bacteria > Cyanobacteriota > Cyanobacteriia > CAIUCS01 > CAIUCS01 > CAIUCS01. The sequence continues at coordinate 3,839 of CAZJZR010000381.1, read as the reverse complement.
GGGTTGAATGCGGATAATTTCCCCTAATATCCCAACGGGATGGGAATATACCGTAACTTGCAGATCAATTTCTTGCAAATAACGCACCATTTGATCGGCTGCGGTTGGGGAGTCTTCAATCACAATGACCTGCTTGTTCGGCGGGACTGCATTGGCGACAGATGGCGCGGCGGCGGCAACCAGCTTGGGGGCGGGGAACGCCGATCGCGAGGGGGCGATCGCCATTGTGCCCATCCAAGGCAAGCGCAACGTAAAGCAACTGCCTTGGTTCAGTTCACTGGTTACGGTTACCGTGCCATCGTGTAACTCAATAATCCGCTTCACTAACGCTAACCCCAACCCTGTGCCTGCGTATTGACGGTTGAGGCTACTGTCAATTTGAACAAACGGCTGGAATAGTTTAGTCAGATTATCTGGGGCAATGCCAATGCCGGTGTCAACTACAGAAAAACAAACATAGCTCTGGGGTAACCGTTCACATCCCCCCATCAGAAAAGTGTTGTGGGCCACGCCCGCTTGTTCCTCCCCGTCAGGGGAGTGAACGGTTACGCTTTGGGCAATGGTTTCAGCGTAGTACCCTTCGCTGAGATCAGATGATTCTAGATAGATCACTAACCTGACTTGGCCACCTTCTGGGGTAAATTTAACCGCATTACTCAGCAGATTAATTAAGCTCTGGCGGAAGCGGCGATCGTCTACTTCAATCAAACATTTCGTTAGTGGTTCGGGTATGTCTAATTTCAGTTGAATCTGTTTCTTAAATGCCTGTTGTTTGACAAAGGACAGGCTAGTATTACAAAGGTTTTGGATTGGCACTTGGGACAGTTCTAATTCCAACTTGCCCGCTTCAATTTTCGATAAATCCAAAATATCGTTGATTAGCTCTAATAAATGGCGACCACTCCGTTCAATTGTGGCAATTGTTTTTTGCTGCCGCTCATTTAATGAACCAAAAATATGCTCTTGTAAGCCCTCCGATAATCCTAATATGGCATTGAGTGGAGTCCGTAATTCATGACTCATGGTTGCTAGAAATTCATCTTTTAGCCGCGTGGCACGAGCCAGTTCAGCGTTAGATTGTTGGAGTTGAATTTCGTACTGTTTGCGATCGCTAATGTCCTTATAAACGCCTAAAATGCCGATCACCTGATTGGCTAAGTTGCGGATGGGTATCAAGTTAATCTCTACCCAAATTTGCCGACCATCCAATAACTGTTTCTGGACGATCCCCAAGCGGGCTTCTCCAGACTCGATAATCCGGCGATCGTCCTGTTGGTAAATTGGCGCGAACTGAGAAGACCAGGGTAAATCATAGTCCGTTTTACCAATAATTTCGGCTGGGGAAGATAGGCCGATAATATTCGCAAAATTCTGATTGCAACCTAAATAAATCGAATTGCAATCCTTCCAAAATACATACAGTGGAAAACTATCCAAAACAGTTTGTAAGAACTGTTGTGATTCTTGCAGGGCTAGTTTTGCTTGTTTGCGATCGGTAATGTTTTGGAAAATCGCACGAACCGATGTTGGCTGATCATTTTCCCAACGGCAATTCACACTACCTTCGACTAAGATAATGCGGCGATCGCGGGTGACAAAACTCAGCTCTAGGCGATCGGTCGAGCAAAGGGTACCTGACTGAAATTGGCTGAATAAATTACGACAATCAGCATGACAATCGGGGTGGAGAATATCGAAAATTGTCAGCGTTTTTAGGTCGTCATCCCCATAACCCAAGGTTTCTTTCCAACTGCGATTGACATAATTAAACTTTCCGGTTGCCAAGCAGACGCTTTGGATTAAATCATTGGCATTCTCAAATAAATCTTGGAGTTGTTCATCCCGTTCCCGCAATGCCTCCGTTCGCTGCTCTACGCGACTTTCTAGTTCCTGATTCAGAGTGATTAAATTGGCTTCGGCTAATTTGCGTTCGGTAATGTCCAATTGCGTACCGGTGAGTCGCAACGGTTCACCATCAGTCGCCCACTCCACAACCCGCCCACGCACCAACATCCAAATCCACCCACCAGACTGATGGCGGACACGCAACTCGCATTCGTAGGAGCTAGTCCGATGGCGGATATGATGGCGCAAGCGGCGTAAGACATTGCGGCGATCGTCAACGTGGATGTTTTGCCAGCAGGTGGCGATCGTCGTGGGAATCAGGTCTGCAATGCCATAGCCCATCAGGGTTACCCAATGATCATTCAAAATCACTGTTCCTGTCTGGACATACCAATCCCACAAGCCAATCCCGGATCCCTCAATCGCCAATTGCAACCGTTCTTTGGTGCGATCGAGTTCCGTTTGGGCTTGTTGCCGTTCTCGTCGGATCACCGCCTCCCGCACTTCCCGGCGCACCGCCTCTCCTAACCGGATGAGGTTATTCTTCATCAGGTAATCGGAGCTACCTGCTTTCATCAATTCAACCGCTGCCGTTTCGCCAATGGTGCCGGATACAACGATTACAGGTAAGTCAGGTTGGATTTGTTGGACGATCTTCAGCACATCTGGAGCCGTAAATTGCGGCATCCGGTAATCGGAAATAACAATGTCCCATCGCTGATTCACCAGTGCACGCTTCAGCGTTTCAGCAGTTTGTACCTGTTGCCAAGTCAGATCAAACCCATTGAGACGCAATTGTCGTACAACCAGCAGGGCATCATCATCCGAATCTTCAACCAAGAGCACATGGAGGGATTCAGACATAATTTATTGATTTAACATCAATTCAGAGATTTCAACCGTTGCTGACGCTATGGATGATAGATGCGCGGTGATTTAGGCTTCGCGCATTATGTCTAGGTTGGTGAATGGTACGGACAGATGAAAATTACAGGATGATTTGCTTCAACCATTTTTCCGATGAGTGCTTCGTCAATCTAAATTGAGAATCAGGTGCATCGAGAATCAGGTTGTAGTCCTAGATCAAGCAGGTGAAAGGTAACCGTTCACTCCCCGTCAGGGGAGAAACAAACGGGCGTAGCCCGCAACACGTTTCCCATGGCGGGATGTGAACAGTTACGGTGAAAGCAACTCCTGATTAGGATGATGCAGGATTGTGGAAAAGCGTCATTCGGAAGAATCAAATCTGAGATCATTGAATCCCAAAACACAGCGATGGGGTTGAATCAACGCTGTTAGGGTTCTGTAGCGTGATTTATTCACGACATTCTACACGCCAAACCGTAGGCGCAAGCCCCCCTTGGTTGCCCCGTAGATCTGACACTTAGACAGAGATCTTGGTGTAAAGCGTCAGTCCCTGCATTGGGCAGGCAGACACTTCGGCGTAGCTCAGTGCAAGCTTCGGCATTGCTCAGTTCAGACTAGGCACTGCCCCTACGGTTTTCGGGGTTTTTCGGTAAATTGTCATGAATAATGCAGGCTAGATCCCTGGTGTCGTGTGAGCAGAGCTAACGCTACTACACGCAGTTAAATCAATAAATTGCTGCAATTTAGCACTGTAGAAGTCTACGATCGCCCAAACAACAGCAGGATTAATTAATCTGATATCAACTATAACGAATCCTCACGCTGTTCTGAGGTAACCGTTCATTCCCCTGACGGGGCGGAACCAGCGGGCGTAGCCCGCAACACTTTTCTTATGGGGGGATGTGAACGGTTATGTTCTGAGTAGACAAGATGGGCGTTGCATAATTAAGGGATGAGATTGGGGAAATGACTGCGCCAGACCAAACTCCCTAGATTGGGCGTATCCAACAGTTGGGGGGCACATCCGGGCGAATACAATTCGCGGCTATCAAAACAAAGTCCGCCTACGCGAACTAATACACGGACTAAAAGTTGTGAAACCCGCGTAGGCGGGTTTAGTTCTTGTA
>CAZJZR010000380.1:0-4591 GCA_964550475.1 uncultured bacterium | reverse complement strand
GGCGGCTCGCCATTGGCTCTGACTAGATTCGATCACTTATGTATACACGGTAGCCACTACCAGGTGAGGTACGCCAACCATCACCAAGCCATCCCATCCACGCCGCATTCCTGTCTCAGGCAAGACTAAGAGACTCGAATTAAGTCTTATCTTGAAATCTCAATTCTTACATGAGACGGCAATTGTGAGAGCCGTCACCGTTGCAACGCGATCGCCCTCTCCCTCCACCGTCCCCACAATCACCGTTGCACAGGGTACGGCATCACTGGCCGCAACCGTCAAATTAGCGATGATTAATCCTGTAAGCCCCCAAACAAACAGGATTTTCCCCCTATGCAACTCACCTATCGCGGCATCTCCTACCAACTCCACACCAGCCAAGGCAGCGAACCCATCGAACCCCACAGCCTCAGCTATCGCGGCATCCACTACACCACACCCGCACAACCACCCACCCTCACCACCCCACTCCCCAATCGTCATCGCTATCGCGGTGCCGCCTACTAATCCCCTCCCTCCCAACGTCGATTGCTGAATTCCTCCCTTCTTCATGCCAAACCCCAACCCTCACACCCTGAGCGTTGGGGTTTTCTATTCGCCCTACAATTTGAACATCTCACATGAGATTACAAGACTCGCAAAAAGTCTAAATATAAGACAGTGAATCCCAGACGAGACAGACTTGGCCGCACTATCCCGGCGATCGTCAAGACGTGAAGACACCAACAAACGCCATGGACGTATCCAAGCCTTGGGGGAGGTCATTAAAAATTAGCTGTAACCCTGCACGAGCCAGGCGATTTACACAGATGGGTCATGTCGCAGCAACCATAAGCCCGTGTAGGTCATCCCAGAATCATCCGGTTGAACCAGCAGGAAATGTAGTCCTGCGCTGGCCTGTAGTCGTTGATTAAACAATTGTCCGGCTATGCTGACTTCCGGATCAGTAAAAGTAGTCAGTACCCAACGGTCAATTAACCCTGCCTCTAGGATGAGGCCATCCGGACTACCGGGAGTGTAATGTAGGGCATAAGGACAAGCAGATTCTAGCCACCGCGCCAACAGCATCGCCCGTCGTCCCCCGTCAATCACCACTCCTGGAATGGCTACTGTAGAGGCAATACCAAGGTTTAATGGCAACAGATCTGTGGGCATATCCAAAATTGGCAGAGGCCGATCGCAAAACGCCCCAACCAACTCACCCGCCGCGATCGCGGCAAACCGCCACTGTTCACCCCAAAGATTTTCCGGTAAAGGCACTGGGGGGGGGCTGTCTAACTGGAGTGGATCATGGGGTTGTCCCGTATAGTTGGGCTGGGTTGGATAGTAGGCCATCCGTTGCCGCAACCACTGTTGCAAAGCCACCAACCGACGGGTTGGCTCTAGCCGTACCCCTAGACTAGCCGCTACACCCTCCAATAAATGCAACGTAGCAGGTCGAAATACCGCGATCGCGGTAGGTAAGCTCCCCACCTGCGCCGCTACCCGTTGCAACTCGGTTTGCACCCACTGACCATTCACCTGTGCCTGAGTACAGTAGGCCACCTGTTGCCATTGGCGATCGGGATCACAAATCAGTAACTCCCACAATGGTGTACCCTGGTCATCCGTCAGTGGGCAGCGATAGCAATCCACTTGCCACGTTGTCATGTGCAGTTTTTCCCAGCCTTGGACTCAGCCATTGAACTAACCGAAACCGATTGAACTTGCCCGAATTTGTCTTAATTGGTCTTAATTGCTCTTAATTGCTCTTAAGTCTTAACTGGCGTGGGTGCGATACCAATCAATGGTGTTCTTCAAGCCAGTCTTGAAGTCCACTTGAGCCGTAAACCCAAAAGCTTTGGTTGCCCGTTCCGTACTCAAACAGCGACGCGGTTGGCCGTTGGGTTTGTCCGTTTCCCAGACAATTTCGCCCTTAAAGCCCATCAATTCACAAATCAACGTCACCAAATCCAGGATGGAGATCTCGTATCCAGTGCCCAAATTCACAGGTTCCGGATCACTGTAAAACTGAGTGCCCATGACGATGCCACGCGCCGCATCTTCGGAATAGAGGAACTCGCGGGTAGGACTGCCATCACCCCAAACCGGTAATTGGGCATCACCCCGGATTTGGGCTTCATGAACTTTACGGATCAACGCGGGGATGACATGGGAACTGCGGGGATCAAAGTTATCCTCTGGCCCATACAAGTTGACAGGCAGTAAATAAATGCCATCAAACCCATATTGTTGGCGATAGGACTGGAGCTGAACTAATAGGGCTTTTTTAGCAATGCCATAGGGAGCGTTAGTTTCTTCGGGATACCCCGCCCACAAGTCTTCTTCTTTGAAGGGAACAGGGGTGAATTTGGGATAAGCGCAAATGGTGCCTACGCAAACAAATTTTTGTACCCCCGCTTGGTAAGCCGCATGGATCAGTTGGGTACCCATCATCAGGTTGTCGTAGAACAACTCGGCTGGTTTTTCCCGGTTGAGGCCAATGCCCCCCACATGGGCAGCCAAGTGAATCACAACATCTTGCTGATCCACCGCTCGTTGGCAGTTCTCCCAAACCCGCAGGTCACAGTCCCGCGATCGCGGTATGGCAATTTTGGCGCGATCGGCTCCCGCCTGACACAGTTGCTCCACCACCTGCTTGCCTAAAAAGCCAGCCCCTCCGGTAACTAAAACCCGCTTATTGTTCAGATCCAGTCCTGACATCCCTACTTTCTCCATGCAACGTTGGCAACCAGTTATATTTCAACACAACATCCACAACCATTCACACGGTAGAAGATGCTGGAAAAGCCCATGTTGACACCGCCAAGCCAAAGCAGGTCTTACCGTAAATGGGACATTCACCCTTATCTAACGGTATCTAACGGTTACCGAACGGTAATTTCAGTCACCTGACGGCAGACAACATGACTTTTGCCACATCCTCACTGGCATCCTCACGATGGGCATTCAAGTGAGGTGATCCCAATCAAAGTATCGAAATCAGGACATGAGACTACCGAGATTCTGCCGAATAAAGGCATTATCCGTCAGATTATTGTCTTGTCCATCCACTGAATTAATCCCAATGGCTTGTAAATCCGCATCTACCATCAAGTAGACCAATTCCTTAAAGGTTACCGATGGTGCCCAACCTAACTTTTGCTTCGCCTTAGTGGGATCGCCAATCAACAAATCCACTTCCGCAGGTCGGAGATACCGCTCGTCAAACTCCACATAGTCTTGCCATTTCAGGTTGGCATAACCAAAGGCCAAGTCGAGAAACTCTTCAACCGAGTGAGTTTCGCCTGTCGCCACCACATAATCATCCGGTTGCTCCTGTTGCAGCATCAGCCACATTGCCCGGACATAATCCTTGGCATAGCCCCAGTCCCGCTTCGCATCCAGATTCCCCATGTACAACTTCTTCTGTGTCCCAGCCACAATCCGTGCCACAGCCCGGGTAATCTTACGGGTCACAAACGTTTCACCCCGACGTGGTGATTCATGGTTGAACAAAATGCCATTGCAGGCAAATAAATCATAGGATTCGCGATAGTTCACAGTCTGCCAATGGCCGTAGACTTTGGCGCAGGCATAGGGACTGCGGGGATAGAACGGGGTGGTTTCCTTTTGGGGAATTTCTTGCACCTTACCAAACATTTCCGATGATCCAGCCTGGTAGAACTTGACCTGAATGCCAGTGCGGTGCTGATAGTCCCGAATTGCTTCCAGCAGGCGTAACACCCCAATCCCGACCGCATCGGCAGTGTATTCGGGGGAGTCAAAACTGACCCGAACGTGGGATTGGGCACCCAAGTTATAAATTTCGACCGGCTTGACTTCTTCTAAAATCCGTCGGAGGGTTACCCCTTCTGTTAAGTCGCCATAGTGGAGAAATAAACGAGCCGCTTCACTGTGGGGATCAACATATAAGTGATCGATGCGATCGGTATTGAAGGTCGAAGTTCGGCGAATAATGCCATGGACTTCGTAACCTTGTTCCAGTAACAACTCACTCAGATAGGATCCATCTTGCCCGGTGATACCAGTGATTAATGCCCGTTTGGGGTTTGACATGCTTACCTTTCCTCAACAGCAAATTTACAAGGTCAATTCCACAAAACCACCTTTACTTCGCGGAATTCGTGGAAATTGCCAAATTAATTTAATCGGAATGCAGGTTGTTGCTTACATGGGTTGCTTTGGCTCATGGTCTTTTGGGTATTGATCTTAGAGGCTATTTGAAAAGTTGCCTACAAGGGTACTGTGCCAAGTAACCGTTCACTCCCCGGCGGGGGAGAAACAAGCGGGCATAGCCCGCAACGCTTTTCCTCTAGGGGGATGTGAATGGTTACGTGCCCAATTGACAAAGCATGTTAGCGGTCACTTACACCCTAGCTCGAAATTTTAAGAAACAGTCAAGTTTTAGAAGATGTTTGAAAAGTTAATATTTATACCCCAAAATAGCATTTCCCTACAAAGACGTAATCGACTGATACCCATTCACTCCCCCAATGGCGGGCGTATCCAAGAGTTGGGGGGGACATCCGAGCAAATAGAATAAGCCCTTTGGGCAGGCTTTGCCTACGCGGCTATACAGACAAAGTCC
>CAZJZR010000379.1:0-4595 GCA_964550475.1 uncultured bacterium | reverse complement strand
ACCCAGTCCATGATGGTTTGAGGATTACGGCCTGTGTCCCGTCCGACTTGCGTGGCATTTTTGCCTTGGGTGATTTCGTAGAGGGCGAACAATCGTTCTCTGGTGCGAGGATGGTTGGCTTGTAGGGCCTCTTCCCGCAAACGTTCAGGACTGTGATGCCACCGTGCCAAATTCACTGTCAACATTGCGTTGTGCTCAACTGCTTTAGATGTTCAGTTCAGCTTACCAACTTTGTTGAAACAACTCCAGTTCTCAAGATGGACGAGGTTTAGCATCTTTTACTTGTGAAAGGAGATCTGTGTTTTAGAGGGCATTGACTCAAAAGAAATCAGTGTACAAAAAAGTCCAAATTTTTGGCAGAGAAGTGCAAGCAGCAAACGATACAGTTTAGTAAACTATTGCTCATAATGGGTGCTGCAGAAAATTGCTTAGTATTGGGAATGGTGTAACTTCTTACTATTCTATGCGCCTCTTCTCAATAAAGAATGTATCTTCAGAGTTACCCTGATCATTTCTCAGTAAGGAGATAAAACATGCTTGAAGTTCACTCCGTATATCTTGCTATTGAACCAGTTACAACTACAGCCGTTGTAATAGGGATTGGAAAACTACTTGGGCTGTTTGGTGCTGCTGCTGGTGGAGCAACAGTTGGTAACGCTGTAGGTCAAAAAGCAAAAGATAAAACAAAGAAGGTAGATTGGGGTAAAGCTGCATCTGAAGGAGTTAGCACTGCTGGAGATTATTTTTCGCTTGCTAATCAAATTGATGATATTGACTCACAGAAAAAGTCCTAGTTCTATCAGGAGGTTGTTACCTATAAAAAGTAACTCAAAGAGACCAAAATAAACAATGAGGAGAGTAGATTGTAGGCAAGCTAGTATCTGCAACAAGCACACCCAGTGCTCTTATACAACGCTACTCTCCTCCAATCTGCTATTTGCAGATAATGATAGAGATCTGGGAGATGTATCATTTTCCTAATGAAAATTCATTCATATTAAGCTACTCTTGGTGAAATCATGAAACCGTTAAAGGTGGAGTTTATTACGGTACTGCTCATCGTCTTTTGTCTGTTCATGATAATCGGATTTCTCAGAAGTTGTGGGGCGTAGGCTATTATTTTCACTAAGCGAGACTGACACGACCTAATAGAGGTTTCTTGAGTAGAAGCCATTTGGATTGGGAAGCAACAGAAAACTTGAAATGCAGCGGACAAGCCGAAGTGCTTGCTGCTGCGTTTCAAGTTTTCTGTTGCCGCTGATTTGAACCGTTAGGCGGTTCAAATCTTGGTTGGGGCAGTGCTTGAGAACAATTGAGTGGGGTAGCGATCGCCGATCTTGTAGGGTTCGTTGCTGAACAGCGATCGCAGCATTTTGTTGGGCATCCTAACATTAGACCTCTTGCACATTGCATGAAAGTTAATTGTTGGGTTGTCAAGATCTCCGCCCTCGCCCAGATTTGGGAGAGGGACTTTGAATCCCGCTCCCCTGCTCACAATTTGGGAAAAGGGGTATAGCCCAAGGGGCATACTCTTCGAGAAGCAAGCTACAAGACTGGTCTAACCGTCAGATCTACGGGGCAACCACAGGGGGATTGCCCTACTTTTAGCGGGTAGAATGTCGTGAATGAACCAGAATAGACTTACCCCAAATCGATCTCAACTGAATAGCCCCTCAACCCAATACAGGCAATGAAGCCGTGCGCCATAACTCATCCAGCCGATGGGCGGGGATCGTCAGGTAGAGCGCGTCTCCAGGGCTAAGGGTTGCAGTCAGCAATGACCAACCATGTATCCGTTGGTTGGGGGTTTCTAGATACAGCGGCACAAAGTCGGTTCGCATGGCGGACTCTTTCACCGTTAGCCCACAGAAAGGATGATTGTCGGTAATTAGCGTCGCTAGGGCAATCCAGAGGCAATTGGCGGTCAGACCATTGCCGAGAATTTGTCCACCCAGGGCAGCCGCCGCAAAGGACGGCGCGGCTAAATCCGTCGGACTCAACACAGCTTCAAATTCAAATACCTGTTGCGCCATGGCGGAAAAGGTGGGGTCTTGGTGCCGCACGATTACGGGTAACCGCGCCTGCAAGCCTTTAGCCGTCAGGGCAATTTCCAGATTCACGGTGTCGTCGCTGGTGACAGCCAACAGAGTTTCAGCGCGGTGAATGTGCGCCGATCGCAACACATCCGCCAAACTGGCATCCCCTAGGATGACTGGAATCCGTTGTTCTTGGGCGGTGCTGAGGAAGCGACATTGGGGATCGCGTTCAATCACGACCACATCATGGCCGCGATCGCGCAACTGTTGGGCAATCTGCATCCCAATCCCACCTAAACCGCAAATAATATAGTGGTGACCTTGGGGGACTTGCACCGCATTCCACAACTGGCGGAATCGCGTGCCCAAGACAAAATCATTCAGCAGGGCGTAACAGATGCCAATCACGCCCGCCCCCACCAACATCATCACGGCAGTAAACAGTTTGATACTGGGCGGAGCCTGTTCGACGATTTTTTCATTGCCCCCTGCTCCCGTAATCATGCCAACGGAAAAGTACAGGGCATCTTCTATCGGCGTATTGAAGTTGACGCAAATGTAAGTGATGGTGGCGATCAAAATCGTCAATAGCAAGGTCAGGAGCACGGTAATTGCCGATCGCGCCTGTTGCTGAAACCGCTGCAAACTGGTGAAAAACTTCAACCAAGTTTGGATAATGGTGCGGCGATTGACCCGCATACTGGGTTGGTTGGCGATGATCAGGCGATCGCCCACCCGTAACTCATCTCCCCGCTCCATTGCCGTAATCAGATCCACATCATCGCCATGGGGCAAGTAATAGATCAACATCCGAGAACGGTCATCCCACAAATCTCGCAACTTGCGCCCCCGCCACGGATGCTCATGGGTGATGTGTTCTTCGTGGATTGGCCAGGTTTGATTAAACAACCGCAGTTGCCCGATCGCCTGACTGCCCAACGCGGCAAACGCAAACACCGGAGCAGCCAGGGAGGACACACTCATGCTGACATGGTTGGGTAGGGTGTGGTCGATGCGATCGCCCAAGCTGGTGTTATACAGCCGATTCACCACGCGAATATGGGGATTCAGCACCCGCACCTGCACCAACACCGCCAAATTCACCGCATCATCCCCATTCACCAACACAAAGGTATGCGCCTCGCGGATACCTGCGGCCAATAGGGTAGAGGACGACTGCAACTCGCCCACAATAATATCGGCGGGGAGATCGCCTTTCACCTCTGGGGGGATGCGGGTACTGATGCCCACAACCCGCGCCCCCTGCTGTTTGAGCAGAGTGTAAATCCGATATCCGGTGCGACCCAAACCGCAGACAATAATCCGAGGCTTCATGGTCTACATCGTCCTTGCATTACGGCCTTAAACAGCAATTGCTGCGATCGCAGACTTGGGATCATCTGAACCGACTGATCAGCCATGCCATGATCTCGGTGAATGTGTACAGATTAATCTTTAATCCTCTAATTAGTGTTGCCGCTAGACTGTAGCTGAAATAACGATTTGCCTATGTTGTGATTGACAAAGTTGACAGATCAGGGGTTGATAGCAGCGTGCAGTCGTATGCATCTGAGCTAGGAATCTAGAAAAGGTGTAACTGCCTAGGTGCGAAATCTAGGACGCGGAAACCGCGCCCCTACACACCGAACAACAGATGGAATTGTAGGGGTTGGGTTCCCCAACCCTTTTAGATCGAGCAATCAAGTGTTGATCAACCTGAATCGTTACGATTAAACAATCGAGCCTTAATCTACCTGGGCAGTTACGAAAAGGTTGCCTCTAGAAAAGATTGCCCCACCCAGATCACCCCACCGAATCTAGACGCATAACCATTCGCCCTGGCCTACCCCTTCACCCCGGTCATCGCAATGCCCTGGATAAATTGCCGTTGACCAATCAAAAACAGCACCACAATTGGGATCGTGCTAATCACCACCGCCGCCATCAGCAACGCCCAGGCTCCGGTGTATTGCTCCTGAAACGAGGCCAAGGCTAACTGGACGGTGCGGAGTTCTGGGCGGGTGGTGAACACCAGCGGCTTAAACAGATCATTCCACTCGCCGATGAAGGTAAACAAAAACAGCGTTACCCAAGCGGGACGGGCGAGGGGTACCATGACATCCCAGAGGATTTGCCAGCGGTTGGCTCCGTCGATCAGGGCGGCTTCCTCCAGTTCCACCGGAATGGTGGCGAAATACTGCCGCATCAGGAAAATGCCGAAGCCATTCACGGCTGTGGGCAGAATTAACGCGCCGTAGGTGTTGATTAGATGCCCCCATTGCAACACCAAAAAGATGGGGATCACCAACATTTGGAACGGGATGATCAGGGTGGAGACCACCAACAGCAGAATCAACTGCTGTCCGGCAAAGCGCAAGCGGGCGAGGGCATAACCCGCTAAGGTGGAGGTGATCACTTGCAACGCGGTGACGGCGAGGGCAACTAGGGTAGAGTTGGCAAAGGCGAGGGGAAATTCGCCGCGAACCCACGCCTCTCGGTAGTTGGACCAGGCCAAACCCCGTCGCCCCAGTTCGGCAAAATAACTGGCTAGGCCATTGC
>CAZJZR010000378.1:0-4596 GCA_964550475.1 uncultured bacterium | reverse complement strand
TTAATTAACTTCTCCATCGGCGCAGTCACCCGCTGCTCCACATCCTTGGCCGACGCTCCCGGCATTTGCACAAACACATCCGCCATCGGCACCGTGATTTGCGGCTCCTCCTCACGCGGCAAGATCAGAAATCGTAGGATGGGTAGAGCGACAGCGAAACCCATCACAGGCTGGCACTATTCGGGACAGGTTGGCGAAGAAGAGGAAATCGTAGGATGGGTAGAGCGACAGCGAAACCCATCACAGGCTGACGCTATTCGGGACAGGTTGGCGAAGGGGGAAAAGCGGGTGAGGGTTGATCGGGCGATCGCGATCGGTGTAACGCTCTGTTTAGGCATCACCATCCTGGTGGTCACAGGGGTGGCGATGCCGTGGATTGTCAGGGAGATGGTTCACCCAACTGGCAGCTTTGCTGGCCCGATTAATCGGTATGTGGCACGGGTTTGTGTCACCGCGATCGCCCTTGCCTCTGGGGTGGAAGGCTTACTGTTGGGCGTGCTACTCCGGCAAGGTTGGATGCGGCGATCGTGGGGCAAACCCGCAATGGTGATCTGTGGGGCGATCGCGGCACTGGCTCTGTTAGCACTGGGCATCTTGCAGCGTTAAAGGAGCAATAACATGATTTATCGGCTTGGCAGCGCGACAGGCAAACCAGTCATTGGGGGCACATCTATTGGTTAGTTGATTTTTCTCGGGAAAAATTAGCAGTGCAATCAGTCTCTTAAACACTCAACAAACAACCTCCTGGCAATTGGCTACCGAGTTGTTTTGAATCATGATCAGCTTTTGATCGAGCAAATGCTGCATCGCTTCAAAAGACATAGACGGATCAAAGATATTGGCTAAAATCTGAGCGGCTAAAATAACAAACTCGTCAGATTTAGATAGTTTAATTCCAGCGGATTGGAGTTTCATAATTAGTTGATTTTTAGTTATTTCTGCTCGTTGAAGATCAACAAAAGACTCTTGGGAATCCCCAACCGTCTTACAGACTAAGATTGCATCAAGACTGATAGGATCTTTTGTGCTTGATTTAGGACTGGACACACTTAATTCTCCATAAACTGGGTGTGCCGCCATAATTCTAAAACCCGACGATTGTACAGCTTGAAAAATTGCCGCCCAACCGTCTGGCCTGGAATGATGAAAACTAAACACTAATAATCCTTCCGGTTTGAGTACCCTACGACATTCTCTGAACACATTGGCGAGTTGCTCTGCGAAATATCTGGGGTCACTATGCTGCACCTCCCCCCAATTAAAGGAACTTTCTCTCCTGAAATAGGGATATTCACCCTTTAGAATCGGAGCTAACCAAGCAAAAAAGAAATCGCTGAGTTCGCTGTAATGAATAAAGTCGAAATACGGCGGATCAGTGATGACTAAATCTACTGATTCATTCGGTATGTTTAAATGATCACTACTGCCATTCATCACCAGAGTCGCTTGCTCATGGCAGGAAAACCCTGCCCATGAGTCTACTAAGGCAACGTCAATCGGTTGACTACAGGTAACTTTACCGCTGCCCTCGATTTCTCCAAATAAGTTTTGATCCAAGAACAATTCATAAGGGTAATCTAAATATCGTTTGGCTGGAATTAACCGTGATTCAAATAGGGTTGAAAACGTACCACTACTTTTTGCAGTACCCCAAACGGAATTTTCTAAGGGTGTTTTTTCTGGCTTCAAAATATGATGGGAAAACAGATGCCTAACCGCACCTGTCCCTTCTCCCTTAAACGTGCAAAATAAGTTATTAAATTCTAAGGTGCTGGAAAACAAACATAAAAGCTGTTCTCGAATCGGTTGATTCTCAATCTTCAAAATAGAACGCAACAACAACCCCAGACATAAAAGCTGCCGTTCGTTAAAAAAGTCTCGCCATTGCAGATAGTTATACCCTCTGGCTTGATCGGTGTTATATCCAGAACGAACAGGTAATTCAGGCAGTGGCAGTGCCTCGGAATCTAACTGTTGTTTGGCCTGACACAATAGTTGACGATCCGCCTCGCGAACGGGTAGATAAATCTTCTCGCCATTGGCACGCAGAGCCAGCATCGCATACATCCGATGGCGAGGTGGCGTATTTTTCCTCGCAATCAAATCTTTGATTTTGTAGCGTTTCCCCGACGCTGAACTGACGTATTGCCCTTTTGTTGTCCCGACTTGAGGGTTAAATTGCAACGAACAATGCGGACAATGGGTTGCAATTGCATCAAAGCGATCGCGAACAATTCCCCAACACTGAGGACACAGAATTTGAGAGATTGGCTTTTTCTGCGGATAGGCATCCTTAGCAAAAACATAATTGGAAAATAAAGGAATTGATTCGCCCTCTGGTGTTTCTACTAGCTTCACCCAGAAATAATAGAGGACAGGGATTAACTCACCGGTTTCAGGGTCTTCAGTTTGATAGTAGCGTTGAATTTGTTGAGCAACGTCTTGTTCCACCTGATGAAAGGCTTGTCTCAGTTCAGCTTCTGTCACTCTTGTGAGAGCTTGTCTAACGATAAAGGTACTGACTGGATTAATGTCACAGCCTATAACTTTGCAGCCTAATTTTAAGGCTTCACCGAGAGTGGTTCCACTACCCATAAATGGGTCAAGTACGACCTTACCTTGAAAGGATTGCTGGGTATAAAATTCCCCCCAGTCAAAGGATTTCCCAGTAGTAAATGACGCAATTAGAATGGCTCGAAAAACCGATCCCAAACGCCTCGCCCACCACTTATGAATATAGTAAATTGGGCGATTGATCTCCTTTCGCCAACTTTCTCTTTGAGCTAACCGACTAACTTCCACAACCGGAAAATCTCGCTCAATAGTGTTTTTCTGACCGCTTTTTTCGTGCTGATTCTGTATATAGATTGGATTCATTCTTCATCCTCAACCAGAGTAGTTTCCGTTGTTCTATCCAGTGACATTGTTACAGGTCGTGATGTTTGGCTAGTCAGCCGATAGGCCTTAAATAGATGGGTGGCACCAGCCGTGGGATTGGCTATTGTTTCGGCCAATAGATGATTAGTTCTTAAATCAAAGCTGTACCCAACCACTAATTCACTTGCTTCTACCCGCAGGAGAGTTCCGACTAGCTGAAAACGGTCGTCAACTGCCATATTCTCTGGAAGAATGAGCGTCATCAAACCTGTTGTACCCTCCGTCAGGGCAAATGGAGTGGGAGCAACATACATTTTGCGATCGCGAATCATAATGTCACCGTAACTGCCAAATCCTTTCACACTTTTATTTTTGTGAATATAACCATGATCGGCATTGAGAAAATCCCCATGACAAATCACCAAATCAATCACTGGATAATAGCGATGTCCACTTGTTTGAGCCGGATAGGGTGATAAATCGGCAGGGTAACGACCGAAAACGTAGAAAATCTGTCGTCCGTTATGAAAGCCAGATGGGACTTGACTATTACAGTCATAATCCCGTTCCCGCCCCGGCCAAGCCAATCCCTTCACTTCAAAGCCATCCGGGGAATTGACCATACGAAAGTCAGGATATGTATTACGACCTGCGGTATCAAAAAAGAGACCCAATGTTTCTAGACGCTTCTGAAACCAATTTTGGAAATGAAACTCCTTATCCTTTGAACTAACGGACTCAATTAACTCCCCTTGCTGAACTGCGGCGACGCATTGGGCAAAAACATCAAGTACTACAGACATCACTTCACCTTCCCCACTGCGACCAATTAAGAGACGGTTTGAAACGTGGCCTAGACGGTTGAGTTTTGATGCGCGAGAGGCACAAAAACTCAACTTTTAATCGCAGTCTCTAACACCAAGATGCTTCTTCGGGGGGAGAGTGCAACAACTCGCGAATGTTGGCTTCGATGACGCGATAGCCAACATTGCCGTTGAGCCGTTGTCGCCCTTCGTTGAACACGAGGGTGGGACTGACGGCAACGGTGTGTTCCTTAACCAAATCCCAATCGCGAGACAGCAGGGCGTAGGCTTCACCACTGTCGATTTGGGTTTGGATGTCGGCACTGTTCAGCCCCAATTGTGCGGCAATCTCATACTGGACGGCGCGATCGCTGACATTGGCCAACTCGGTGAAAAAGGCGGTGCGACACGCCCAAATCGCCTGTTCAAACAGCCCTGCGGTGGGATCAACCAGTTGTTTCAATTCCAGTAATTGAATGGCATGGAGAAAGAGGTGGCAGGCTGTGGACGATGGCGGGATCACCGTTGTCCAGATGTCGGGATGCACCGTGATGTGGCTGAATTTTTGCGCCACCTCTTGGACGTGCTGGTTGTAGCCGTGGAAGCCGCCGCGATCGCGCCACCGGGCTGCTAGTTTTTGACGGGCATTGCCAAAGACGGGAACAAAATGCTGCTCAATGGCAATTTTGTCGCCGAATGTGGTTTTGAGTTCATCCAGGCGAATTTGGGCAATGTAAGCCCAAATGCAGAGCACGTCGGAAAAGTAGGAGATGCGAATCGGGAACATAAGTGGGTGAGATAGTTAGAGGGAGAGAGGCAATCCTTGATGTTTTGTCATGTGTTGATTGTCATACCGCGAGGTGTAGGGGCGGTGCCCTTCCGCCCAATGCAGGGAATAACGCTTTAGACCATGATC
>CAZJZR010000377.1:0-4598 GCA_964550475.1 uncultured bacterium | reverse complement strand
GCTCCCCATCCCACAAACAATCTTGCAGCGACGCTGAACATGACTCACAGGTTTCGCTGTTGGTACAGCCCAACAAATCCCAGTCATCTCGACAGTTAATGGATGGGTGATTATACTGAATTTGTCAGCCTAAGTTGCTAATTTGGGATCTTAGATAGAAAGTTTCTCTCTAATCATGAGTTAGATTGCAGCACATTACTCCCCCGCGCCACTCTGTTATCGAACCCCAGAAATTGGGTAATCTCTAATATGGCACTCGGATATTTATTACTCATCACAAGCTAAACATGAATTATGGAATGGCTTCAGGCAAAAACACTTGAAGATCTCAAAGCGTGTGGTTCTTTTAACGAATTACGCCAACAAATCAAAGGGAGCCTTGGGGAGAAAATCAGCCTGAAGTTTGGCAGTTGGGAAGACTTATTCTGTGCCATACAAGAGTTGAGAGATTTTATAGCTAAAGTTGATGGAACAATTTCTCAAAGCAATAGTGAACTAGAGGCAATAAGTAAAACTTCTTTGTATTTTCAATCAGATGCTGCGCGAATTATCTATGCACTTCTCGAATTGGATGGAGAACAAAGACTTAAAGAGCTTGGTATAGATAAGTCCTACACAAAAGATTTAGAGAAGGCTAGAAACTGGCGCAATAGCGTAACCAAAATAATTCATCCAGATGTGTGTAAGCATCCAAATGCTTCTGAAGCGTCTATCAAGCTTACTAAACTTTACGAACAAATGACGGGACAGTGAGTATGAGCGAAATAGTCCCCTTTCGTCATAATGCTTATGATTTGACGATTAATTTTGATTTTCCTACTGAATCTAATTTAAGCCTTAAACACCTAAGAGGTATATACAATGCTTGGCATCGAGGAGTTCAAGTTGATTCGTATGGTAGACTCTGGATTTGTCAGTCTGAACTTCATAATATATTGAGAACAACGAAGGAGAACGCAAGATACTTTCTCTTAGAAATAAGTGAGAAATATCAACTTGAGGTTCAAGGCAAAACATATGTTCAAGGGTCTGAGGTCTATCGACTTTTAGATATGATTATCCAGTCAGCAGGCTCTATTAAAAGAGAAAATTATGCAAGGTTCTCTGATGAAATATATAGAGCAATGAGAGATTCTGACAGATTAAAGACAATTCGCTATGAATTCTATGAGGAAATTCAACTACACAAAAAAGAGCTTAAGCAAATTAGAATTCGACAACTAAAACTAACAAGGGACGAATTGACTGGAGATCTCCTAGACAAGAGAAACAGCGATTTCTCACATATTAGAAGTGTTCAAATGTATTTGCCTTTGGCAGATAAGTACTGGAATGGGTTAGTTGTGAACAAAGAAACTCACGCGACCATAACTGAAGCAGCTATCAATGATGAGGATCAGCTTCTTGATTTATGTATGAGTGAAGGTTGGAGTACTGAATGGTACTCAACATTTTCTGAGTGCCTAGCTTCTTACTAATTTCTAGCAAAACAATCTAACAATCCCGTTGCACACCGACCGTACAGAGTCTTTTCGTTGAGTTCGACAGGTTACTAGCGTCGGGTGAACGGGGTCGTTAGGCATCTACCTATTGACAAAAAGGCTGTCTGAACTGATCTGTATTTAGCTCTATTTGTCAATACATACTTATTGAGTGCAATCTGTTAAACGAAATGACATGAACCGTATCGAACTCTTGAAACTCATTGAAAAAGCACTTGAGATCTCGCAGAGTTCTGACATAACGCTTCGACGTTTGATTGAGTTAGCAGTTAGGGTTGCAGAGCACCTTGACGATTTGGAAACCAAAATCTGGCTGATCTCAGAGCGTGACGCGCTGACATCAGAGGAGAGTAAGCAATTTAAAATTATGCTTATCCAAAGGTTCGGCGATCAGGAGGCTCGTATTCGATGGGAGCAGTGTATCCAGAAATTTATTTCATCACGCGAAGTCAGTGATTATGATGCTGAACTTATGGGTCTTGAAAAGGGTCGATGCTTGGGTATGAGTGTCGCAGAGATTGAAGATTCAATAATTTTTTTGGAAGAAATAGTGGATACAATACCTAATCGCACTTCAGCGAACCTATCTCCTGAAAAAGAGCGGGAGTGGCACATGATGAACTTAGAATCTTCTGCAAAATACAAACTTTCGATTCTCCACCGCAGAAAGGTTCTTGAGCGTATCAGAAGAAAAGTAATTGATTTTCTCACCACGAGTGAAGCCAAACTTTGGTTTGCTGCCGAAGCAGAAAGTTTTTTCGTTGGACCAAGCGAGACAATAAGGGATTGGCTTGCATCCAACGCACCTGACGGGCTGGAACAGCTCAAAATTGCACGTCGCCGACTTGAGGAAGGAGAATTGGAAGCACGCACACATGCTCTTACTTCCCTGCGTCGCCTAATCAAGACCATCGCAGACTTCCTCTATCCACCGAAGAGCGATGCTGTTCAATGCTCTGATGGCAAGGTTCGACAGCTTGGTGAGGATCAATATCTCAATAGACTTCGTGAGTTTGCGGCTACACGTATAAATTCTAGAACCTCGAAGAAGCTTGTATTTAGTGCTTTTGAAGACTTGGATCGTCGATTAGACCTTGCTCACGATCTAGCATGTAAGGGTGTTCATGCTGAGGTGACAGAGTTTGAAGTAAGAATGTGTTTCATGCAAACTTACTTTTTACTCGGAGAAATGCTTGTACTTAAAGAAAATGATCCAACAAGTATATAAACTCAAGTGCGATCGCCCGCCGATCTCGTAGGGTGCGTTAATGAAATGTAACGCACCTTATTTTTGCTCTAAAAAAAGCAATCTATTCACAGCAATTTCTGGTCAGTTATAATGCTAGACAAAGCAATAATCGAGGGAAACTGACAATTATGGTCGTCCGTCAACCCCGCTACAGCAAAGAAGAATTTGCCCAACGTGGCGATCTAATTGATCAGTTAGTGTAGGAGGGGCTAGTGAACGTCAGGATAGAATTGCCTTCTGATCTGGAAATTGAACTCTCGGCTGAGGCATCCCAGCTTAAATTGCCTCTATCAGAATATATTCTTCGGATTCTCTCCTTTCGCCCTGTTCTGCAAAATCCTCCTAAAACAGGGCTAGATCTTGTTGCCTATTGGGAAAGCGTTGGGGTGATCAACTCTCGACCCGATATCGCGGATAGTCAGGAGCACGCACGCAGATTGCGCGACCAATCTGAACACCGTGAGCGAGCTTAGATAGCCAATGTACATAGTCGATACTGATGTCATGATCGACATCCAGAGGGGTTATGAGCCAGCACTAGCTTGGTTTGCCTCGCTCCCAGGACTGCCAAGCATTCCTGGTTTTGTAGTGATGGAATTGATTCAGGATGCTCAAAATAAGCAACAAGTCCGTCAAGTTCTACAACTTGTAGCACCGTTGGCCAGTGTTTGGCCTACTGAATCTGACTGCGCCCGTGCTTTATCTGATTTCACGGCCTATCATCTGTCTCACAAGATTGGTCTGATTGATGCTTTGATTGCAGCCTCTACCGTTGGGCGTAACGCAACTCTCTGCACGTTCAACCTGAAGCACTACAAAGTGATCTCAGGATTGAGCATGGAGCAACCCTACAGTCGGTAGGTGCAGAGATCGCCCATTCAACTCCACCTAACTCCTACGGATTCTCTACAGCCATCAGACTGGTGCGATTCTCTCGCTTGAACGCGATCGCTCTCCTAAATTTCGGGCGAGAATTGTGGTGATAGTTGTGACCCTTTGAGCAACCGCGATCGTAAAAATCCATTAACTTCCCGCATCGCTTGTGAAACAGATTATCGACAGTGGGGTAGCCCATTGATGAAGGTGATCTAAGCTGGAATTAAGGGAGAGTCAACCGTTGGATCTGATGATGAGTGGAGAAAAATGATGCAAATTACGATCAATCTACCGCCAGATCTTGAACAAGATCTGCTTCGTCAAGCAGCCCAATCAAACGTCCCGCTTCAAACCTTGATCCTACAAGCCTTACGTCAAGTAACTCAAATTCCGCCTGTTTTCACTTCCCGATGGTCGGAGATCATATTGTCCTATGACGGAATCTCTGACTTCCCTGCGTTTGAATCCTATCGGGACGAACTCCTTCCACCCCCTGAGTCGGAGCTATTCTGATGCGATATCTCCTGGATACTTGCGTCATCAGCGACTTCATCAAGGGTGAAACTGGCACTCAAGTCAGACTCAAGCAAACCCCACCTGTCGATATTGCTATTTCAGCAATTACGGTCATGGAATTACGTTACGGATTGGTACTCAATCCGCAACGTGCCCAGAAGGTTGAACCAGTGCTCTCTAGTTTTCTGTCTTCTGTGACAATTCTTCCTTTCAGCCATGCAGAAGCTGAACAAGCGGCTCAAATTCGTGCTGTTCTTAAATCTCAAGGGCAACCAATTAGTGCTTACGATGTCTTGATCGCGGCTACTGCGCTGCAACATAACCTTCTGATGATCACAGCAAACCAAAGAGAATTTGATCGAGTGCCTGGTCTACAGACTGCGAATTGGCGACAGTTCTAGTGCGATCGCCGATCTTGTAGGGTGCGTTGATGAAATGTAACGCACCTTATTTTT
>CAZJZR010000376.1:0-4599 GCA_964550475.1 uncultured bacterium | reverse complement strand
GAATTCACGATCAACACTCCAGTACAACTAGGTTTAACTCAAGCAAAAGTCTTTAAGTCATGGCTGAAAAAACGATGGTGAAAAGACAATGGTTGAAATACACCAAACCAAGCACCAACCCACGTTCATCATCTGCACACAAACCATTTTCACGAGGCTATTTACAAAGCTACTCCTAATGCCTTCCAACCTAGGTATGGCAGGGTTGATCCTGGCATAGGAACATCACATACAACAGAAGAATAAAGGTAAGACATTCGGGACATTAGACCAACTGGGGTGCAGGATTACGGTGTCCCGAACATGACAGCCCAGATATTGTAATCCAGATCTACGCGATCTAAACCAGATATCTCTGAGTCAAGGCAAAATCCTCATCAAGATTAGTTAAACAGTATTGAAATTAACAAAAGCAAGCCATGGCCATAATCAGGACAGGAGGATGACAAGTCAGATGATGGTTAGACCGAGTTAAACACAAGCGTAAGCTACGGGGTTGAACTGCGGACTGAAAGTATACGGTTGACTTAGTTACACCCTACAAATAGGGGGAGTATGTCAATAGTATACACCACATCTTGAATTTGCACCCTCTTGGATCGCAATCAGTTGAGTACACTTCTAGTCTTGTTGGACGCTATCTGACACTATATTTATGCTCTGTTGGGACTGCAACTCATAAACTTGACCTTATTAAATAGTTCCAGCCCTGATACTGCAACCTTTGAGATTGCAAGAACTGGGGAACTGGTAAGGACTGATAGTGCAGACCCAATGCTGATAGTGCAGACCTAATGACGGATACACCCTAGGCTGATCATCAGGCATGACTGAAGCGGTCAACAGGTACTCTTTGCAGCGATTTTCACCGATAAGCCGGAAGCAACCCAATCAAATCACTGGCATGAGTGACTGATTCTGGGTATGGGTTTTGGTAGAAGCAATGCGTGGAAAGCACCGTTTTGCTAGTTTTGCTAGTAGATGCATCTGAAATAGACGCGGAATCCGCTCAAGCAATGCTCGAAAAGCATTACAAATCAACAAATCGGAACCGACTAACCCTATACCAGGGTTGGCCTGTCACTCGTTTGTCTTGACACAATTCGCGCTTGCTGAACTTAGCTCTTGGGCAAACCGTAATTTGTCAGGTGTTCTGATTCTTTCGTCGTAGTGTTTTCAGTCCTGACGTGCAAGTAACAACTTCAATTTCTAAAGTTGACACTGCACTAGATACTGACACAACCGATTCACATCACCATTGCATATCGCTGAATCAAACAGATTCTAATTCAAGGTAATTGTTCACATCCCCCTATGGGAAACGTGTTGCGGGCGTAGCCCGCTTGTTCCTCCCCTGACGGGGAGTTAACGATTACAATTCAAGAATTCCATTGAATCAGCCATAACTACCCTGAACTCAACAACACAGTCGTATCAAACCTATACATCTGGCTGAACGTCTGGCTGACAATTTGAGGGTAATGAACATCCTATTTTTTACAAATTAATAGGTAGCAATGGCAAATGAAAAACTTAAGAATTCCTAAAGAATTCCTCCGTTCCTCAAAAGAGTGAGTTCATCTTAGCGGCGATGTTTAGTTTGATCAATAGGTTATTTTGTTCGCTTGCCAAATAGGATTTGTCCCAGTCGGATCATCGTGGTATTGGCTTGAATGGCTAAGGGGTAGTCCTCTGACATGCCCATAGATAGTTCGGTCATGGTGAGGTGTTGCCAACCTTGGGAACCAATGGTGGCAGCGAGGTCGGCGGTTTTCTGGAATAGATCGAGGATTTGACTGGGGGCGAGGTTAATCGGAGAGATTGTCATTAAACCTTGAATTTGTAGGGTGGTGCATTGATCCAACTCCGGTAGATCCCGCAGCAGGTCTGGGATTGCCCACCCGGATTTGTTGGGGTCTGGCAGTAGCTTGACTTGCAAGAGCACCTTGGGGCTGAGGTTGAGTTCCATTGCCAGTTGATGCAGTCGTTGGGCGAGTTTAAGTTGATCGACGGAGTGAATCCATTGGAAGTGTTCTAGGGCTTTGCGAGCTTTATTGGATTGGAGATGACCAATAAAGTGCCAGGTGAGGTCAGTGAGGTCAGTGAGTTCAGCTTGTTTGGCGATCGCCTCTTGTACTCGATTCTCACCAAAATCACGAATTCCGGCGGCATAGGCCAACCGCATTGCCTCCACAGGGACTTGCTTGGTGACGGCAATTAACCGCACACTAGAGGGCAAGGATTGGCGAATGGTGGCAATGCGATCGCCGATAGACATCGCACTCAGGTCAGAACTGGTTAGCCCCTCAACGGCCATGGTGACCCCTTTACGCTGAAATAGCCTTTACGCTGATTTACGCTGAAATTTTCACGCTTCACTCGTGATGTATCTAACAGCCACTGATTCACGGTGATGCATACACCGAATTTGAACTAGCTGGTTGAGTCGATCAATTAACACTCCCACAGGCTAAACGATTGAGTTATCTGGGCTAGACCCAGACCACCGCAAGCGGCTATATTCAATCAAAATTCCATCAAATTCAACCTATTCAAACCTATTCAAAGGTTTGCTTGCGAATCACTTGCAGATGGTTATAGTCGCTGGCTGTGCCAGAGCGGCGCAGCGATCGCAACCGCCCATCGACTAAAATCCGAGCATCAGCACGACTAACAGGTTCAAACTTGACTCCATCCGTGCCTGTCGTTACCAAAAAAAATAGACGTTGGGCGTAGAGTGTTGCAAATAATTCCTTCTCTTCTTCCAGAAGACACACTCTAAACAATAATCCGAATGTTGGGTGATTTAAGTAAGTTTCGGTACTCATTCAATCAATGGGGCACTGTGTTACACGCCAAGGGCGTATGGATGTGAGACGCAGGGTTTACTTATGCAATGAACTCAACATACGGACGAATTGCGAACCGTAGCTAAGGTGTGTGCGAAGTCAACAGGTAGGTACCATTAGCAAAGGCATGGGGTTTAGCGTATCCGTGATCAACACGCAAACAATGGATCGGTAGCGAACTGCTGCCACAATCAGCCTGTAAACTAAACCGCTAACCCCCAATGTCGGACAAACGACTCATGTCGTTGCTCTGATGTTTGGTCAATTTAAATTCGGCGGATTAAATTCGGCAGGTTGTTCGGTAGATTGCATCTGGGCTGAATTTTGGTGAGCTTGTGACCTGCCCAAATGCCGCTGACTCACCGTTAGTCCTGATCAAGCAGTCACTCTATTCAGCTATCCAAATTGAGATATACAGATTGAGCGATACAGGTGCTTACGGTTATGTGGGTTACCCCCACACCACCCAACCCTTGCCCAATGGGGATCTGAATATTAATTGAATATTAATTGGCCGCACCTCATAAATATGAAAAGTGCTATCTGTATATTGGGGTGGGTTATCGTTGGGCAGTCATCAATTGTGGGTTTGTGTGGGTTTGGGAATGGGTAATTGGCTAGGTTCCCCATGTCCAGTTACCAATCACTAAATCCTATTCCCCCTGTATTTCTTGCGGATCGCATCAAGTGTTTAGACAAGTTTCATGACAATCCCCATTAAGAGTGTAACGGTTGATGAGAGTCAACGATCATTAAAGATTACCGCAAAGCAAAGCAATCTACTCCGGTCTGGTGCTCGGCGGCTGATCACAGGAGGGTGGATTGAGTTGGGGATCTGCAAATAAGCGGAGTCCCACTGGTGTGCTCTGGCGTGGGGGCTAGCCTTGCCCACCCCAGGCTAACCGTAGTGCCCATAGGGTGGCTAGTACCCCTAAACTCAGCCAGTCCCAACGTCCGAGGTGGAGTTCGTGCCAATCGACACGGTGGCGATTGGGAGTGGTAAAGCCGCGCACTTGCATGGCGGTGGCGATTTGTTCAGCGCGGAGTAAGAGGTTTTCCAGTAGCCGTTCTGCCACCAATAGCCAGACTTGTGCCGCCCGTCGGAAGCCCAATTTGCGCCAGTTAATTGCCCGTGTCCAAATGGAGCGAACGAGGTTTTGCACTTCTTCCAAGACGAGGGGGATAAACCGCAGCGACAGGGTAAGGGTGAGGGCAATTTCGGTAATCGGCCATCGCAGTCGCCGCAATGGTTGCAGCAATTCTTCGATCCCAGCCGTGATTTCTTCCGAAGCGGTGGTGAGGAGGTAGAGGTTGGTGCTGTAAATCAGCGTAAACAGCAGGGTGCTGACCCGAATCCCTAAGTCCAGCGATCGCCGACTGATTTTGATGGGTCCCTGATCAACCAAAACGTAGCGGTATTGGGTGGGTTGGGGCAGTGGGGGCAGTGGCGAGGGTTGGGACGATGGGGTGGCGGGTGGTCAACGGTGAGTCCGTCGGGGGCGATCGCGGTAAGGATAAACACCAACGCACAAAAGGTCAGCAACCATCCCAACTGTTGCCGCCACACCCGCAGCGGAATCATGGCTGTTAGGGTGATGATGATTAAGACCCCCACCAATCCCAGTCGCCAAAAGGGGTTGGCCAACACAGGCATGATAAAAAAACTGATTAACCATCCTAATTTCACCCGTGAATCTAACCGATGCAGCCAGGTTACGGGCTGTTCGAGGTATAAGCCAAGGGGAAGGGA
>CAZJZR010000375.1:0-4614 GCA_964550475.1 uncultured bacterium | reverse complement strand
GTTACCTGTTGTTTTACAAACCCTACAATGTCCTCAGTCAGTTTAGCGAGAAACGCCCGGATGTGAATGCCAAATCGCCAACGGACGCATCTGATCCCGTGGCGACGCTGAAGGATTATATCGACGTGCCGGATGTGTATCCGGTGGGACGGTTGGATCGGGACAGTGAAGGGTTGCTGCTGTTAACCAACGATGGACGACTGCAACACCGCCTCAGCCATCCCCGCTTTGCCCATCCCCGCACCTACTGGGTACAGGTGGAACGGATTCCGACTGAGGCAGCGATCGCCCACCTGCAACAGGGGGTAACGATCCAGGATTACCGCACTCGTCCTGCCCAAGTCCAGTTATTGGACTCCGAACCCGACTTACCTCCCCGCAATCCGCCCATCCGTTTCCGCAAAAATGTCCCGACGGCCTGGTTGGAAATGACGCTAATCGAAGGCCGCAACCGCCAAGTCCGCCGCATGACCGCCGCTGTGGGGTTTCCGACGCTACGACTGGTGCGGGTGGCGATCGGTGGTCTGCGGTTGGAGGGGTTGCAACCAGGGCAATGGCGGGAGGTGACGAGGCAGGAGTGTGAGGGGAGATAGTGGATGGTGGATAGTGGATGGTGCTTTGGCGTTGGCTTCGACGCTGGCTTCGGCTACGCTCAGCCAACGCCGAAGCCTAGCCGTTCCCTGAGTTTAGCCTAGTCGCTGCCTGAGCGCGGTGTCCTGAGCTTGTCGAAAGGAAGTCGAAGGCAGCGACATGAACGAAGCCAACTGACCGTTCCCTGAGCGCGTTGCCCTGAGCCTGTCGAAGGGTAGTCGAACCGTTCCCTGAGCGTAGTCGAACCGTTCCCTGAGCGTAGTCGAAGGGAACGTGAACGAAGCCAAAAGCCTACAATACCCTCGGCTGCGTTGGCATTGGCTTCGACGCTGGCTTCGGCTACGCTCAGCCAACGCCGAAGCCAACGCTGATCTACGGACTGAGCGGGTTACCCTGAGCTTAACGGAGTCGCTGCCTGAGCGAAGTCGAAGGCAGCGGCGTGAACGAAGCCGAATCGATATCCGTCAAGATAAAGAAGCAATTAGCAGAAGCAAAAGAAATCACGGCAATTCTCACAGCCTCCAGCAAACGAGCAAAGGAGAATAAATCTTGAGTTTGAAACATAAAGCTGTTCCGCTATCAATGATTGCTGAAATCAATCCACGCATATCATCCCAACTAAATCTGGATACAGAAGTTTCTTTCGTACCAATGTCAGCAGTTAGCGAAATTAGTGCCAGTGTTGTTGCAGAAGAGTTTCGAGTTGCAAGTGAATGTTTGAAAGGGTTCACCCCGTTTCAGCGTAATGATGTCCTTGTTGCAAAAATTACGCCTTGTTTTGAGAACGGTAAAATTGTTATCGGTAATATTCATCATGAGTTTGGTTTTGGTTCGACAGAATTTCATGTCGTCCGTCCCAAAGCAGATCAACTCGACCCACGATATCTTCTTCATTACTTAAGACAACCCCATTTTCGGCTTCAAGGAGAACGCCGAATGACTGGCAGTGCAGGTCAGCGTCGTGTACCTGCCAAGTTCCTTTCCACTTTCCACATCCCACTTCCCACTTTAAAAGAACAACGGCGAATTGCGGCCATTCTCGATGCAGCGGACAACTTGCGGGTGAAGCGGCGAGCGGCTTTGTCGGAACTGGATACGTTGCTGCGATCGCTGTTCCTCGATATGTTCGGTGACCCCGAAAAGATGGAATGGCCAATAAAAACAATCGCGGATGTAGCTCTTCAAAAGCAAGGATCAATTCGTACAGGACCATTTGGCAGTCAGTTACTACACAGCGAGTTTGTGGCAGAAGGAATTCGAGTACTCGGAATAGATAACGTAGTAGCGAATGAGTTTCGAGCAGGTGAGGCTCGATTCATTACGCCAGAAAAGTATCGACAACTTAAGCGTTATACCGTTCAACCGGGTGATGTCTTGATCACTATCATGGGTACATGCGGACGATGTGCAGTTGTTCCAGATAACATTGGAACTGCCATCAATACAAAGCACCTCTGCTGCATCACACTTGATCCAGAGAAGTGCATTCCGGCTTTCTTACATGCCTATTTCTTACTCCATTCAATGGCTCGCATACATCTTGAACGCAGTGCTAAGGGAGCGATCATGGCAGGTCTTAATATGGCAATCATTAAGAAGCTTCCAATTCCAATCCCTCCCCTCGACCTTCAACACCGATTCGCCGCCATCGCCCAATCCGTCGAGCAACAGAAAACCCGAATGCGTGCCCACCTTGCCGAACTCGACACCCTATTCGCCTCCCTGCAATCCCGCGCCTTTAACGGCGAACTATGATGGCAGTGGCCATTAGTGTCAAGTTAAGGTTTTGGGTGAGATGGCAAGGATTAAATCGATATAGCCATAATCCTGTCGGGATCATCACAGATATTGCTCTAGATCCTGTGATCATCAACCGATTCCAGGAATCCTTAAATCTGCTTGCCACCTAGACTTTTTGCTTAACTTGACACCCATGGGCAATGCCGTGTCCTGAGAGATGGCGAAGTGGGTACACGATATAACTGACCAGTCCTTTAGCACTGCAACTGAGCAAAGTAATCAACGGTGACTTGTTTCAACAAGCCTTGCTTCACCAAAATCTCGCCAAACCGCATGTAAGGTTGCGAGTCTTGTTGCAGTTTCAACGCAGCTTGCACATCTGCGGGACTAATTAACCCAGCGCGAACCAACCGTTCCCCCAGCGGCAACGCGAAAAAGTCAGGGTCACACAGTTTTTCCATATTAATGAAGAAATCCAACGTCACTTCTTGCAGCCAATTCCGCAACCGGAGGATTTCGCCAAATTTAAATTCTGGATAGAGTTTTTGATCCACTAACAGAACCAAGCTAATTTGGCTAGAGGATAACAAGCCAGCTTGCAATAATCGCTCCCCAATCAGTTGGCGGCGATTGGATTTGAGGGCAATTACGACATCACTCTCGGTGTCTTGACCAGGCAGCGCGATTTGAATTGCCGTGTCGGCTGATTGAATTACAGGCCACTGCAAGGCCATCTTTGCCATCGTGCTCATCCTGGTCGGTTGCATGTTGCTGGGCTGGGCTGGGCTGGTTCGCCCCACTGGCGTTGCAGTCTGAGCCATGTGATCCTGGCTTGTAGTCGCGGTGTGGTACTGACCGTTGCCATCAGTCTCTAACGGCTCATGCTGAAGCGAAGCCGACGGGGATACGGTTGGGGCTGGTTCTGTCAACGATAGATCTAGCAATCCATCTGGACACAAAGCCTCAGCGATCAAGCCATAGTCCGTTGAGGTCAAATCAATCCGGTTTAACTGGGAGTGGGCGATCGCGGGTTGATGTTTGGTGCTGGCTCCGCCATCCACTACCTCCGCCAGTTGCGTCTCCATCTCAGGGTGGACAAATCCAGACTGGCCAAACTGATCATTCATGTACTGAGCATCGTATTGATCATCCAGGTATTCTTCGTCCTCGAAGAACTCTTGAACCAATGTGTCGTGTTCGCTGACTGACTTGAGAAAATGGGCAAAATCTGTTTTCTGAAGTTGCTTCTCAATCTGCACTTCATCCTGACTCAAAATCTTAAGGCTCCCTCTCACAGCTAACCTCGCTCCTAACGATAAATGGACGATTTCAGAAAGATTGGCGGCCAATCACACGAATGACGTGGCATGGTTTTGGCGGCATACAGGGATGGATGAACGTTAACCGTGGTGTCCCCAGAACGCAGGCTGACAATGCCGAACTAGCTCCAGTGAAGTGCTCACGACGGTTAAGGCAGGGATACTGTTCTGTAGTCACCGTTCACTCCCGCTTGGGGGAGGAACCAGCAGGCGTAGCCCGCACCCCTTTTCCCACGGTGGAATGTGAACAGTTACGTTCTGTAATGCTGGAATAACGCTTGAATAACGGTTGTTGTCGGTTTAATGGAGCATCCAATCGATCCGGATGGATGATTCCGATGGACGACTAGAGCGGTAAATGATGCGAATTGACAAAACCCTGAGTCAAAAAGACGGAATCACTGACCTGAGAGGCTGTTGGCAAAGGTAGCTAGAAGGTTGATTTTGCCTGCGCTCTGTGCAGAAAAAATCAACTTGATAAAACACCCTCTGATGCGTGACTGGCAAGCGGTCAATATTTTTCTGTCGATATTTTTACTAAACCAGACCGAGATACCGAATTCAATTGAAATGATTAATCTTTTTCATCCCTATACCGTAGCAGCCGATTAATTAAAGTAGAGATAAAGCTGTACGAGTGATGATTTACACTTTGCGTGAAAACTTGGATAGACAAGGATTCAATCAATTATTTTGGGTTGATTTCTTGGTGAAAATAGGGCGATCGCGAACTAATTTACATCCCTACAATTTTCAGACAAAAAAACTCCCTGGCTCGCATTAAACGAACCAGGGGAGTGAAATCAGGGTGCATCTACCACTCTACTTTTCTGAAATGAAAATCAGAATCCGGAGAAATTCAGCAGATTTTTTGTGGCACCTACAGCACTTTTTAGGTAACTACTCAGGGGGCGTATCCAACAGATGGGGGATACATCCGGGCGAATAGAATTCGCGGCTATAC
>CAZJZR010000374.1:0-4653 GCA_964550475.1 uncultured bacterium | reverse complement strand
CGGCAATCTGGTCTGTCCGGCGGAGTTTGAGGTGGGGGAACACGCCAAAGTCGCCCTGCTCAGCGTCACCGAGGGCGAAGACAAACCACTGAAGTATCCGGTGATGTTCCAGGAAGCCGATTGCTTGCTGATCACCAAAATGGACTTGGCTCCCCATCTAGATCTGGACGTGAACCAGATGATTGCCAACGTGCGGCAGATGAATTCCCACTGCGCCATCATTCCCGTCTCGGCCAAAACTGGGCAGGGGTTAGCGGATTGGTTTACCTGGGTGCGCCAAGCCGTCGCCCAGCAACAGCACCGCCAAGCCGAGACTTCCCCCAGCCCTCACCATCACGCTGCCCATGCGCACAGCTAATCAATGCGGGCGTTGGGCGTTGCTGAATTTGATGAGTTAAGGGTTGGATGAATTGCAACGAAGTTGCAATTCATCCTGTTGGGGAGGAGCGTAAAAATAAAGTACCCATAGTTTAAACATGATGCGTTACGGCTGAAGCCTAACGCATCCTACCCTGGGTATTTTACTTATTTGCAAATCCCTTGGTGATTGAGTTTGGGTTGCGATAGCTGCTTTGCCAATAACCTCTTGGCCATGGATGGGACAGTCAAGACCGCCGGAGACCACATTGGTGCTGAGTTGCGGGTTGACTCAGTTGGTTATTCAATGCACTACCCAATGGAGCGTTAATGGGTGCAGATTGGACTTCTACCTTTGGATAGCCCGTTTGTTGCAACAGGCGAGTGATGACTAATTGGGCGCGATCGCTGGCCAGTTGTAGCAATCCCCCCTCACAGGCTGCGGCCTCAATTCGGCGTAGAGCTTCCCGTTGAGCCTGTTGGTGCAAATCCACCGCCACGTCGGGGCCAAACAGACTGCGGCGATGGTCGTAAATTTGCGATCGCTGGAGATCAATTTTGCTATCTAAAATCACCGCAGGGGGGAGAGTCACCCGGATACTGTCCTGCCCAATATTCACATCATTAGCCGTGAGGCGATTCAGATCAATGCCTGCCTTCACCTCACCCTTGGCCACATACAACAGTTTCGTAGTGCCGATGACAAAGGAAGCCCAGACCTGATCTTGGCTAATCGGTACAATCACCTCTCCGGTGTAAACAGCGGTCGTCAGGTCGGCGGCATTCCGCAACTGCAACACCACCGTACTAGGGGTGACGCGCGGCGGCGATAACGTTGGGACGAGACTGCCAAACCCACGCATTAAATCTTGGCGCAACTGCAATAAGGCCAATGCCACCACCCCAATGGTCAGGACACTGAACCACGTTAAAGGATTGAACCGCAGGGACAGCCAAGGGCGGGGGGGAGGGCGACGGGTTGGTGGGCGCATTGATCCGGGATCGTCAACATAGGAGTCGGGATGGCGATCGCGGGTATGGCCAGACGGGG
This sequence comes from uncultured bacterium, assembly GCA_964550475.1. Taxonomy (GTDB): domain Bacteria; phylum Cyanobacteriota; class Cyanobacteriia; order CAIUCS01; family CAIUCS01; genus CAIUCS01. Next base: position 3,245 of record CAZJZR010000374.1, on the reverse strand, counting down.
TTACAAGGGGGGAGTGGCTGTCGATCATGTGTACTATCTTAGGGTATTCCGGGCGGAATCGGGTAGTAAAGAACTGATCGAAGCACCATTTTGGTAGCTAGTGGAGCGTCATAGCAAGTTTTTAGAGGGCTTTACTCTAAAACCTATTTACTCCAAAAAACATTGACTCTAAACACTAAAGTTGACAACGCCCTAAAGTCCTTGAATGAGGATTTGCCGCATGGTTCGCATATTCTGCGGTAATTCCATTTGCATCGCCTGTTCAATAAACAGCGAAGGGACGGGAATTGTTGGGGTCGCTTGGACAGAATAGGTCAGCAACGTCCCCTGATCATAATCTTGCAATTGCAACTCAGCAAAGAAATCGTTAAAACTGCCCCGTTCCAGGTGGAATTGAATCCGCTGTTGCATGGTTTCAATCACTTGCAGATAGGCTTCTACCTGAACGCTCATTAGAAAGAACATTTTGCGAGCCGTTTGATATAAGCGTTTGACCTGTCGGGGCAGATGTTCACTAGCTTCAGCCCGATACTCTTGAATTACTTCGCTGCGAACCATATCTGGAAAATATTGCACCCAACGCGGATAGTCGGTGAGCCGTTGCCACGCGATCGCCCGTTGAATCGGCAAATACATTTGTGCCGTCACCGCTCCACCCCAAGCAGAGTGGGGACGGGTTTGTAACAAAATTTCACCCCGCAGTAGGGTCAGATGTCGAACCGTATTCTGTGCAGGAAAAGCCGTCATCGTGGTTGCTTTAACTCCATCGCAAGTGGCATGGGTGAGGGGGCGACGGTCGTCCCAAGGCCACACCTATAGATTAACAGCAGATTAACAACAGTCCTATTTATTCTCTAACATACCCCTATCAGTAGAAAAAATACCTTCGCCAACCGAATGAAGCGAAGCATTGAACAGGATTCAAGGGGACGGTGCAGTGCGACTGACCCATATAGCCGTTTGCGGTGGAGTGGGCTATGCCCGCTCCACTCAAACCCTTAACTAATAGTGTCTTGGGTGATTTGGCTGTGCCTCATAAATATGGAAATTGCTATATGTATTTCTGTGTATTGCTGTGGGTATACGGAATCAGTTGAGAGCAGTCGCAGAGACCCAGAAATCTGCTCGTGGCCTCTGCGGTGCTGCGGTCAGCCTCAGGGTTTATGAACCAGCACTCGCACCAGACCCGTGATACCACTGACCAATATGGAAATGAGAAGGGCGATCGCTAAAATAATCGCGGTTGGTGATTCAGATTTAACAATCAATGCGGGATCGATAGGGGTGATTTGGGAAACCGTTGCTTGGGTTGAGGTAGGTTGTTGAGTCATTGCATGAACCTTTATTTGCTTGACAACCCTAGAATGCCTGATATGAAAGGGGTCTACCGCTTCAGTTCTGCATCACTTTTGCTTCAGAAAAAACTGAGGCAAAATAGAAGCACCCCTCCGCAAAATCCGAAGGAATGCATGGCTGCGTCTATACAAGCATCGGAAACGGGTCTACAACAGGTTGATGCAGCTCGGCGCAAAAAGGGCTGGACTAAAAGGGCTTCGGCTTGGTGTGATGCGGCTGGGAAAATTTCTGCTTCGACGTTGGATCGATTTTGGGCAAAGAAGCCGATTTCCCAAGAATACTTTGTCGCTATTTGCCAAGCGGTTGGGATTGATGATTGGGAAGCGATCGCCGATTTTCCTCTTGATTCATCATCATCTGGCTCTCCCGATCCTCCCCTAACCGCCCATTCTCGCTTCTCCTTCTTCAGCTACGACCCAAAAACCTGGACAGGGCGAGATCGCGAACTCGCTGACCTCACCGCTGCCTTGGAACAGGGGCAACGCCTACTGCTGATCCACGGTATGACGGGCATCGGCAAAACTGCATTGGCCGAACGGTTGGCAGCGGAATCGTTGGGGACGGTAGGGGCGAATGGCCATTCGCCCGTACAGTATGTGGCAGTCGTGTTCGATCGCGGCGTGGGGAGTGTCGAGTTTACGCGGGGGGCGATCGCCATCCTGGACGCGATGGACGACCCAACCGCCCAGCAATTGCCCGATGACCAGATCTTGCCCTACCTGCTGAAGCAACTGCGAGAAACCCCAGTGTGGCTGCAACTGGACTCGTTGGAATACCTGCTCCAGCACAATGCAGCAGGCGAATGGGAATTTGTTGATCCCGCCTGGGTGGAGTTTTTTGACCAGGTATTGGCGGCGACATCAGCAAATACTGGCAGGATTACTGGCTACCCCGCCAGCAACACACCACCGCCCCCCTCAGCCAGGAAAAAAAGATTAGACGCTATGTTGAGCAAACCCTTGCCCAACTGCCCGACCTGCCGCGCCAACTGTTAGAACGGGCAGCGGTGTTTCGGCGGGCGGTGCCGGAGGCGTTTTATCTGCACCTGCTACCCGACCAACCCGCAGCGGAGATGGCGGCGGCACTGGCTCTGCTGAAGGCACGGGCATTGGTGCAGGAAACCGACATCCAAGCCGGACAACGGCTAATCCAACAACACAACCTGATCCGCGATGCTGCCTACACGGCTCTGCAAGCCAACCCCGACCACTGGCAAGCCACGGAACGCCAAGCCGCCCACCTCTGGCTCACCGCTTACGAACCCCCTGCCAATGCGGAAAATATTGAGACGGTGCGGGGGTATCTGGAGGCGTTTGACCACTACTGCGAAGTGGAAGATTGGGATGTTGTTAAAGAACTTTTTACCAACCCAATTGATACACCCGCTAAATCTACTTTGTCCTGGCAGTTAGATATTTGGGGCTATTTTCAAGAAGAAGTTCGCCTTTGCCAAAAGCTGATAGGTAAATGTGGCTTAGACACTGACCTGAAATGCTGGAACGGTATTGGTCATGGCTATATTGACTTAGGCAATTATCCTAAAACCATCGAAGCTTATGAAAACTGTTTGAGAATCGCGCGGGAAATTGGCGATCGCCGTGGCGAAGCCAGTGCCCTAGGTAATCTGGGGATTGCATACTACAGGTTGGGGCAGTATGAGCGGGCGATCGACTTCCATCAGCAACATCTAAAGATTTCGCGGGAGATTGGCGATCGCGCCGGGGAAGGTCGTGCTCTCGGCAATCTGGGAAATGCGTACTCCAGTTTGGGGCAGTATGAGCAGGCGATGGACTTCCATCAGCAAGCTCTGGCGATTAGTCGAGAGATTGGCGATCTCCGAGCCGAAGGCACTGTCCTAGGCAATCTAGGGATTGCGTACTCCAAGTTAG
>CAZJZR010000373.1:0-4653 GCA_964550475.1 uncultured bacterium | reverse complement strand
GCTTTTAAAACACCCTCTTACATTAATCATCAATCATCTGTACCCCATAAATATGAAGACTGCTCCATGGCAATAATTGGCGTTGCTGAATTTAGGGATGAGCTAGGAGTAGGATGAATTGAAACGAAGTTTCAATTCATCCTGCTATTCAGCAACACCAGAAAAAAATCCCCCAGCAGCGATCGCCACTGGGGGGTTCTAACTCATGTTTTAGGAGACATTACACGACTTGACGCAAAATCCAGTTGATTAGGTGATGGTTCATGGGTCATTGGCAATTGCTAACTGGTAATCCACCAGATCATCCATTACCGATTACCCATTACCCCTGACCCATTACCAATAATTCAATAATTAATTTGAATATTACTGTTCAGCTTGCAACACGGCTTGCGGCTGTAACACAGCCACCATTTGTTGAATCCCCCGTTGAATCCGGCGGGTGACGGTCATGGGGCTGACCCCAATCCGTTCCGCGACTTCCTTGCGCGACAAGCCCCACAGGAAGACAAACTCGATCGCCGCGCGGGTTTGATCTTCCAACTGACTCATGGCTTGCTGCAACTGTTGCCGATCTTCTTCTAAAGCTTGGAAAATTTGGTAGTGGGTGTCGGGTAACGTTTCCCCTAAATTGACACTATTTTCAGCCGTATGGCAAATAGTGGCATCTAAACTGAGGGGAATGTGATTGCGGCCAACTGCCCGGACATCTTGCCACTCTTGTACCGAAATGCCCATTGCGGCGGCAATTTCTTGATCCGTGGGTTGCCGTTTCAGCGATTCCGCTAACTCAGTACGGACACGGTGACTTTCTCGTTGTAAATCTTGCCAGCGGCGAGGAATCTTAACTGCATTGCCGCGATCGCGCAGAAAATGTAAGATTTCTCCCCGGATATACGGGACGGCAAAGGAACTAAACGCATAACCTTGGCTGGGATTAAATCGTTCAATAGCTCGAATTAAACCAAGATAGCCAATTTGTTCTAAATCTTCATAGGGTTCAGAACATTGATGGCTTAAGCGATGGGCAATTTTACGCACCAACCCGGAGTTAAGCCGAACCAGTTGATTACGAAGTTGGACAGATGGATTTTGATAGTATGCAACTAGCAACTCCATCCCGTGTGAGCGAAGCGAAGTTTGAGCAGCCATCATCCCAGAGACCTTTTTCCTATCGGGGTTAGGCTTATTGTCAAGTTATGACCCCAAAGATACCATCGTTGTTTTACGGTACTCCGCCCCCCCTAGCCCGCCTCCATGCGAATAAACACGGAGGAAGCTAATCCGGCATTAAAGTAGAGATTAGGTCAAGGATACGTGTATGAATCCCCTCTCTCGAACAGACGAACACCGGATTTTAGAGGTTTTATCCAGCCTCAGTTATCGCACGGGTGAGTTGAAGCCTTACCTGCAAAAAGTGGCGGAGGGGGTGAGTCAGTTAATTGGGTTGGATTGGTCAGTGGTCACCCTGTGCCAGTCGGGAGAGGAGCGGGTACTGGCCAGTACGATTGAGTTGGACAATGAGCAAACCTATAGTCTGCATGGCACGTTGACGGGCACAGTCGTGGAGTCAGGCCGACCGTTGGTGGTACCGGATGCCCGCACTTGCCATGATTATGGCGACCCACCGGAGGGGTATCACGCCTATTTAGGGGTACCTCTTCGCACATCCTTTGGTGAGGTGATTGGCACCATTTGCTCCTTCCAGCGACAACCCCGGCAATTTACTGAGCAAGAAATTGGCTTGGCGACAATCTTTGCCGAACGGGCAGCGACGGCGATCGATAACTACCAACTGTATCAACAGCAACAACAGTTTAATGACCTGTTGGAAGCGGAGGTGATCAAACGTACCGTAGAACTACGTGCAGCCCAGTCCCAATTGTTGGCGGCCAATTTGCAACTGGAACAGCGGGTTGAACAACGGACAGCGGAATTGCAACAGGCGAATCTGCATCTGCAAGCGGAAATTGTGGAACGGCAGCAAACGGAAGCGGCATTGCGCCAAAGTGAAGAACGGTTGCGGCAAATTGCCGAAAACATGCAGCAGGTGCTGTGGATGTACACGGCCAATGGTGAGCCGATCTATATTAATCCGGCCTTTGAAACGATTTGGCAACGCCCCTGTGCCGACTGGTACGCCGATGCCGATCGCCTCTGGTTAAGCATTCACCCGGACGATCGCCAACGGGTGAAGCAAGGCTTTGCCCAAGCGCAGGATGGCAAGTATGAGGAGGAATATCGGATTATTCGACCCGATGGCTCGGTGCGGTTAATTCGGGATCAGGCATTTCCGATTCGGGACGGACGGGGGCAAATTTACCGGATTGCTGGAATTGCCGAGGATATTACGGAGCGCACCCAAGCCCAGCAGGAACGCACCAAGGCGATCGCCGCCCTGGCAGAGGTAGGGGAATTGGCAGCGATGATTGTGCACGAGGTTCGCAATCCCCTGACGACGGTGTTGATGGGGTTAACGGCACTGCAACGGGTGGAACTGAGCGACTTGATGCAAGAACGGTTAGCGTTGGCGGTAGAAGAGGCCGATCGCATCCGCAATTTGTTAAAGGAAATTTTGGTTTATGCCAAACCTCAAACGCTGCAACCGGCTTTGTTGGATCTAACTGAGCTGATTGAAGAGTGGTTGCCGTTTATCCGCACCATGCCCTCTACCCTGAGTCGGCGAGTTGAACTGTCGATTATTCCCACCCCCATTGTGGTCATGGGCGATCGCGATAAGTTAAAACAGGTGTTCATCAACCTAATTGACAATGCCTGTGAAGCGGTTGGGGAAGGGGACACGGTACTGTGGACAGTGGAATGCCAGGGCGATCGCGTCCAGATCCAAATCCAGAATGGCGGTCAGCCCATTCCACCGGAAAATTTAGCAAAATTGACAAAACCCTTTTTCACCACTAAATCCACGGGGACAGGATTGGGGTTGGCGATCGTCAAACGGATTGTCGAAGCCCACGGTGGCGAATTGCAGATTGAATCCACCGCTGCCACAGGCACAATGGTGCGAGTTTTGTTGCCCTTAGCCAACTAGATAACCCAAGCCATGGTCATGGCTAAATCATGGCTGCATCGGTGTACCTGTGGGGTGCAGTTTATGAAAAAATGACAGGGAAAAATGACACTGATTTAACCAAAACCTGTTGAAACAACTGTTGGCAAGCCCGTATCACCATTTCCCCCTGAATTTACTTTCCCCCTGAATTTACAATGCGTTTTCGGAGTGTTTTACCCATCCCCTATCCCCAAGCCCACCCTGTCGTTTGCCGTTGGCTTGGACGGTTTGCCGTTGTGGGGTTGACTGTGACCTTAACGGCGTGTGGCTCCAAGACCGCATCCAATCCACAATCACCCACTACCCCTGCTCCGATCGCTTCTCCAGTCTTTTCCCCTATTGCCTCACCCATCGCTAAGGGCGAGGAGATCACCCTAAATGCGGCGGGTGACTCATTTCTAACTCCGCTCTATACCCAATGGTTCAAAGCATTTAACAAAGACTATCCCAATATCAAGGTGACCTATCAGTTGGCGGATCAGCATAATGCGATTGCTGCCTTTGCTGATAAAACAGCGGATTTTGTGGCGACGGATGTGCCACTGGAGTCGAAGGAGATTAAGCAAATTGGCGATCGCGGGGCGGTGATGGTGCCGATGGCAGCCAGTGGCATTGGCTTGGTGTATAACCTGCCAAATATTAAATCTGGGCTGAAATTGCCGCGTGAGGTGTACAGCGAAATTTGGTTGGGACGGATTACTAAGTGGAACCATCCGGCGATCGTCGCTGCCAATCCCACTCTGAAGCTGCCGAATCTGCCGATTACGATCATTTACCACACCGACAGTAACGGAGCTACTGCCATCCTCACCCGTCACCTTAGTGCTGTTAATAAAACCTGGAAGACCCTGTTTGGGGAAGGCCGGATGGTGAATTGGCCAACGGGCAAAGGCATTGGTGGTAATGAAGGGGTGGCGAATTTAGTCAAACAAACGCAAGGATCACTGAGTTATCTGGAATACAAGTACGCAGAAGGGAAGAAGATTGCGATCGCGGCCTTAGAAAACCAGTCCGGCCAGTTTGTCACCCCCACCGCCCAATCCACCACCACCGCCCTTGCCACCCAACCCATCCCCGACACCCTCCTGCCCTTCCTCGCCGATCCTCCCGGAGCCGATGCCTATCCCTTGGTTGGCTACACTTGGTTCCTAATCCCCAAACGGTATAAGGACGATCCCGCTCCCAAGGTGGATGCCCTGAAAGCCTTGCTGACCTGGAGCCTCACCGAAGGCCAAACCCTCAGCCAATCCTCTGGTTACACCCCATTGTCCGGGGAGGCGTTGACCAAAGTAAAACCTGTAGTTGAGGACATTCGAGTCAAACGGAAATAGGCGAGTAGTGATAGGTAATCGGTCTTCAGGATGACTAGCGTGGCGGCTGTGATGCGACCAATTCACGAATCTGTTGTTCGGTAAATCCAGTGATGGTGGCGACTTGGGCGATCGGCAGTCCAGCAGCAATCAGGCCAACAACCGTCTGCTGTAGTTGACTTTCTACCTGTTCAGCCCGTTGCTGTTCGCGATCGGCTCGTTGGCGTTCCTGTTGTGCCAGTTCTGCCAACTGCACCGAAGTCAAAAACCGTT
>CAZJZR010000372.1:0-4658 GCA_964550475.1 uncultured bacterium | reverse complement strand
CACTGATCAAAACCTCTAGGGATCGGATTTTGCGATCGTCCCAGTTGGAATTGGTGACCTACCGCGTCCGCCATCAGGAGGGGTACTATCTCTGGCTGGAAACCACCACCCACGCCATTCGTGATCCCCACACGGGGATGGTGCTAGAAGTCCATTGCGCCTCCCGTGACATTACCCAGCGCAAACAAGCGGAGAAAGCGATCGCCCAACGGGAACGCTACCTAGCCGTCTTGGTAGAAATCCAACGGCAGTTCATGCAAACCAACGGCCAGAGCCAGAACCGCTATCAATGGATGCTGGAACTGCTGGGCAAAGCCTCTGGCGCGTCCCGCGTTTATTGGTTCAAAAACCACACCACCCCCCAAGGTCAACTGCTGACCAGCCAACAGGAGGAGTGGTGTGCCCCCAACGTCGCTCCGACCATTGACAACCCCACCCTGCAAAATTTGGCATTGGATCAACTGTCTGCCGAACGGATGGCCATGCTACTGGCGGGGCAAGAGTTGAATGAGTTGGTGGATAGCTTGCCAGAACCGGAGCGATCGCAACTGCAAGCCCAAGGCATCCAGTCCATGCTCACCTTGCCTGTGATGCTGCAAGGCAGTTTGTGGGGCTTCATTGGGTTTGACAATTGCCAAGAAGCCCGCCTGTGGTTGCCCTCGGAGGTGAGTTTGCTGAAGGCGGCGGCCTCGGCTCTGTCGTTGCATCTGGAACAACAGGTGGCAGAACTGGCACTGCGGGAAAGTGTGCGGCGGGAACGGGCAATTCTGCGCGTGGTGGAACGGATGCGCCAAACCCTGGATTTGGAGCAGATCTTTGCCACTGCGACCCAGGAAATGTTGGAACTGTTGGAGTGCGATCGGGTTGTGGTGTATCAATTCAACGCCGACTGGAGCGGCGAATTTGTGGCTGAAGCGGTGACCCCAGAGTGGACACCCATCCTGCACCAATCCAACCACGATCACGTTTTGGGATCGATGCTGTCCGATCATCAGTCCATCCAAACCATCAGCGAACTGCTCACCAAACGATTCCACGGTACAGGACTGAACAGTACCTCTAACGGTGCATCCAACAGTGCATCCAACAGTGCATCTAACGGTGCATCCAACGGTACCGCCTTAGCTCCGAAAGACCAGAAAACCTATCAAGGCATTCGCTATTTTGCCACCAATAATGTCCACGACTGCGGGTTTACCGGATGCCATGTGGACTTTTTAGACCAAATCCAAGCCCAAGCCTGTATTGTTGTGCCCATCCACCAAGGACAGGCGGTGTGGGGCTTGCTGGCGGCCTACCAAAACTCTGGCCCCCGGCAATGGGAGTTGGATGAAATTGGCAGTATGACCCACATCTCCGTACAAATGGGGGTGGCGTTGCAACAGGCGGAACTGTTTAGCCAAATTCAACGGCAGGCGCGGGAATTGCAAGAGGCCAAGGAACGGGCAGACTCAGCCAACCGCGCCAAGAGTGAGTTTTTGGCTAACATGAGCCACGAACTCCGCACGCCGCTGAATGCCATTCTCGGCTTTAGTCAACTGCTCAGCCAAGATGCTGACCTACACACAGACCAACGCAATCAGTTGGACATTGTGCTTCGCAGTGGCGAACATTTGCTGAGTTTGATTAATGATGTGTTGGAGATGTCCAAAATTGATGCCGGACAACTCACCCTCAACCCAACGGCGTTTGATTTATCCCATGTGCTGACCAGCTTAGAGGCGATGTTCCGCCTGCGGGCAGACTCGAAAAACCTGCAACTGCGGTTTGAAGTGGCCGCCAATGTGCCGCAAATCATCCAAACCGATGAAGGCAAGTTACGCCAGATCTTGATTAACTTACTAGGCAATGCGATTAAGTTTACCAAGGTCGGGATGGTAACCTTGCGGGTTTGGCTGGAACCGCTGGCCACCAGCAATGGTAATCAGGTTCCTACGGATCTGCTGGTGTTTGAAGTGGAAGATACCGGCCCCGGTATCGCCCCCCATGAGTTGAACAATTTATTTGATGCGTTTGTGCAGGCGGCAGCAGGGGTGCGATCGCAGCAGGGAACGGGCTTAGGGTTAGCGATTAGCCGCCGATTTGTTCAATTAATGAGTGGTGACATTCAAGTTCGCAGCACCTTGGGACAGGGCACCACCTTTAGCTTCAATATTCAAATTCCTCAGGTCACCGTCAAAATGGAAACTCTTCCTCCTCGCCGTGGCTCGATCATCGGTCTTGCCCCCAACCAACGCCGCTACCGGATTTTGGTGGCCGAAGACCAAGCTGCCAACCGTTTGTTAGTCGTGCGGTTGTTGAGTAAGTTGGGGTTTGAGGTCGAAGCCGTGACCAATGGTGCAGAGGTGCTGCAAGTCTGGGAACAGCATCCCCCCGATTTAATTTTGATGGATATGCACATGCCTGTGATGGATGGCTATGACGCGATCGCTCACATTCGCGCCATTGAGCAGGGGATTGCTGTCCTCAATCATGGGGAAATGGCTCATGCTGCAATGGTTCATGCTGGAATGGCTCATGCTGGAATGGCTCATGCTGGGATGACGAATGCTGAGATAACTCATAGTGAGATAACTCATAGTGAGATAACTCATAGTGAGATGACTCATAGTGAGAGGGTTAACGCTGCCCCCTCTAACAGCAACGGAACCACAGGAGACAGCCCAACCGCCACCGTCACGGCACCAGTACCCCACACCAAAATCATCGCCCTCACCGCCAGCGCGTTTGCCGAACAGCGATCGCGGATGTTGGACATTGGTTGCGATGATTATGTCGCCAAGCCCTTTGTCCTTAACGATTTACTCCTAGCCATTGGCGACCAGTTAGGGGTGGAATATATCTACAACCAACCCGTCGCTAGACCCATACCCACCCCACCCGCGCCCACAGTGGATGTGGCAGAGTTATCGCCAGACAGTCTGGCGATCATGCCGATCGACTGGCAGATGGCACTGGGAACCGCAGCCTGCAACCTAAACCCGGAGCAATGCCGCGAACTCCTCAACCACATCCCCGACACCCACGCCGACCTCGCCCACACCCTCAACCAATGGGTAGACAACTTCCGCTTTGACCTGATTCGGCAATTAACCCAAGCCCATTAGGACATTGCTCACACAGGTTTTACCGTTCCTTACCGTTGCTTGAGCGTAGTCGAAAGCAACGGTAAGGAACAGTTCAGCACGTCACCTTCGACGCGGCTCAGGTGCCTGAGCGTAGTCTAAGGTGCCTGAGCGTAGTCGAAGGCGTTTTGATGACAACCGCATTAACCCAATCGCATTAGCCAATCAGATGAGGCACTCCGTATGTTCCCTGATCTATGCTAAGAGTCCCATTTCCAAATGGCGGCCATCCGTTCAAGCTGATGGAGGTAGCAATGGCATACACATGGATACAGGCGATCGTGTTGACGGGATTACTGCAACTGACCCTGGTGCTTTCGCTGCCTATTTTGCCGATGCAGAATACTCAGCCTACCCCCCAGCCCAAGGCGATGACGCGATCGCTCAGTCACTCCTTACTCATTTGGCAATAAGCACCTATAGCCGCTTGCGGTGGTGTGGGCATCGCCCACACCACTCAATCCCTTATCCAGTGGGAGTTCTAATTTATCGGCTGTACCTCATAAGTATGAAAATCGCTATATCCGACAAATAGTTGGAAAGGTGCTAACCGTTGGATGCCTGGAGCCACAGCCGTAACGCATCTGAGAAGCAGCCAATTCGCAGTAAATTCAATCTAATCCTGTTCTCTCGCGATCGCGGCCATGGCTCCATCCAACTCCACCCAATTTCCCTACACCGAAGCGATAGTTGCCCTAATGCAACGGGCGGGCGTGCCCAGTTTTTTAGCGTTGAGTCGGCAGGCGCAGGTCTCGGTGTGGCAGGTGGAACAACTGCGGCGGGGCAAGTTGGGGCAGATGCGGCTGGAGACGCTCCAGCGACTCAGCCAAGCCCTGCAAACTCCCTTACTAGACTTGCTGCGGTTGTGCGGTGTAGAGGCTAGTGAGTCAACCCCCACCGCTAACCTTAAGGGTGGGGAGGAAGGGTTTAAGCCTCCTTCTCCCTACTTGGGAGAAGGAGGTTTGGAGGATGAGGGCAAGACTTGCGGCATCAGTGGTTCAGGAGATGTTGGTAATGACAAGGTCGCCAACCCGGAAGCCACGACAGTCCTGCAAGCAGAATACCAGCGATTGCAAGCGCGACTGCACAGCCAAACCGAGACACTCCAGCAAGAGTTTCAGCAAACCAGCCTCGCGATCCTGGAATCCTGGCTGATCCAATGGCCGACCATTGCCTATGCCGTACAACAAAATCCCCAACTGCCTGCCAGCAAAGTATTGCCGTTAGTCCGACCTGTGGAACAGTTGGTGAGCAGTTGGGGGGTGGTGGCGATCGCCCCCGTCGGTGCCGAAGTCCCCTTTGATCCCCAAGCGCATCAACTCATGGAAGGGATGGCAGAACCGGGCGATCGCGTCAGGGTACGCTATACCGGGTATCGGCAGGGCGATCGGTTGTTGTACCGCGCTAAGGTGAGTCCGGTGGTGTAAGCCGCGTGTACTAACGCCGACCCAAGTGAACCGCAACAACTTAACTGCAACAGGTTAGGGAGTTGCGGGAAAATAATATCCCCGTGATAGGCGTAGGGACACGGCA
>CAZJZR010000371.1:0-4660 GCA_964550475.1 uncultured bacterium | reverse complement strand
TTAGTTCTTGTAGATGCGGTTTTAACCGCCCCTCCCCCAAACGTGAAATACGCCATCAACCGTCTCAATAGCTTGTCAAACAGCATCTAAGAATTTAGGGTCAACCTCGTCGGGATTTACCCTAAAACTAAGCAATGAGGCTCCACTACGTTTTAGCACTAAAGTGTCGGAAGGCATCCCGCAACTTGACATCGTAATTATTGGCTCGATAGCCAGGGCCATTGTAACCATGGGCAAACCCAGCCCAGTTTTGTTGGCGTAACTCATCCGCCAGTCCATTCGACTTGATGAACTGCACCATGGCAAGGAGTTGCTTGCCTTCCGACTCGTACATATCTTTGACAAAGGTTTCCACATTCGTATAGCCAGCGGATTGATAATTACCGCCCATTACCTGCCCCAAGCCCCAACTAGCTGACATCAGCGCAGCTTGGCGATCCAATTTCATGGCAGCGGCTAGACGGTCATATTCCCGTGGGCCGCCGATATAGAGGCTAGGATTCCAACGGCGGGAACTGATGTTGGGGTGGGAGGCATCATAACGGCCTTTGGTGTAGTCACTAAACCAAGCGGCCTCAAACAAAATCTTGGGACGACCATCCTTAAAGAAGCCACCGCCAGAGGTTTCCACCCGCACCACGGCTTTGATGGCGGCCACGGGCACATTGATTGCAGCAGCGGCTTTTTGGTAATCGGCTTCGGTGAGTTCCTTGCTACCGAGGGAGACGGGTTTGCCTTTGTCTAAGATTTGGGCGTGTTCTTTGTAGACGTACAGTGTGTTGCGGCCATCCACCCGCAATGCGGCTAGCACAAACCGAATATGGTCATTTTCTAAGGCGTAGGATTGCAAGTCATACAAACTGCCTGCTTTGACAAATTCTTTTTCGTCGTCTTTCAGTTGGGTGGAGGCGACGGGACGGGCTTTTAGGAAGGTGTCGGCGGTGATCCGCATTTGTTCGTTACCCAGAGCTAAGGCAAAGCCGTTTTGCAGAATTTGCCCATGCAGACCGTAGATGTACCAAGTATTACGTCCGTTGAACACCTGATCGGCAAAGGCAACCCGGATGTGATCATTGACGACGGCGTAGGATTGGACGTTGAGGACGGTGTTGGCGGCGATGGGATGTTCTTCTTCGTCGGGGAGTTGGGCGGCTTGGATGGGACGCAGTTTCAGTAGGGTGTTGACTAAAACTTTGAGTTGAACGGTGGCGGGTTTGCTGGGTTGCGGGGTGGTTGGGGCGGGACGAGCGGGTGTAGTTGGAGTTGGGGTTGGGGAGGCTGTGCCCAAGTTGACGGGTTTGCCATCTTCTAGGATTTGGGCGTGGGGTGCGTAGACATACCAAGTGCTGAGTCCCTTTAACTTCACCCCAGATAATTCAATCCGCAGATGGTCTTTTTCCAGGCTGTAGGTTTGGATGTTGCAGAGGGTTCCAGCGCGAATCGGTTGTTTTTGGTTGTCCGGTAGTTGGCTGGATTGCAGCGGCTTGGCCTTGAGAAAGGTGTTGGCGGTGATGCGGAGTTGTTTGCCACCGAGGGCGATCGCCACCCCATCCTGCAAAATCTGAGCGTGCAGACGGTAAACGTACCAGGTTTTGCGTTCCTTAAACACTTGATCGGCTAAGACAACTTGAATGTGGTCTTTTTCTACCGTGTAAGATTGGAGATTTAAGACAGTGTTGGCCGCGATCGCCTGCTTGTCCACCTCTGGAAGTTGGGTAGATTGTTCTGGGCGAGCTTTCAGAATCGTTGCACCGATAACCTTCAATTGCAGCATTGTTCATGGCTCCTGAAAGGTGGAAGGGGAGACGAGAAGGTAACCGTTCACTCCCCCTTGGGGGAGGAACCAGCGGGCGTAGCCCGCAACCCTTTTCCCACGGGATGTGAACGGTTACACGAGAAGAGGGTGTGGTGTTGGGTGCAAATCCGGGTTACGGGACAACTGTGTTGGGCTGCTTGGTTGCTACCTGTTCACACGGACTGGTGCACACGGGCTAACCAACTGTGTGCAGCCAAAGCATAAACACCCCGCCTCTGCAAGATTAGTGTATTGTAGGGGAGCGGTTTTCAGCCATCCCCCTATAGGGCTGACGGCTGTGGCTGACCTCAGAGACTTGCTCAAAGTTGATTTGCCGTGCGCCTCTCGAACGACAAATCAACCGTTTAGATACCTTGAGAACAGTCTCTCAGGAAATGTCTAGAAATCAGAACACTATTCTGTCAAGTGGAGCTATCCCAAATTTGCAACTGGGGTCAACGTAACCGTTCACATCCCTCCATGGGAATAGTGTTGCGGGCGTAGCTCGCTGGTTCCTCCCCTGACGGGGAATGAACAGTTACGAGTCAACTGTTCTAGACTCTTACTGCTCTAGACTGTTACTGCTCGTGCTGCTTCAACTTCCGCAGTCGTTCGTCTTTGGTCTCCGCATAACGATGACTGGCACTGAACACTCGCTGATAAATGTTGGACAGAACGTTGTTGCTGTTGATCGGCGATCGCGGCAGGGGAATTTCAGTATTGGGCCAACCGTGCAAATCACTACAGGGACAAGTCGCACAGGGCATCCCGCGATAGCGCATGGCAATGGGCATGGTGCAACGGGCGCAGTCGGCAATCTCCCATTCGTTGGTTAACAAGTCACTAATCCGTTCCTCTGTCCCTTCCAAGTAGCAGTCACCGGAAGCGTCAGACATGATTTTCTCCCAACAGGCTTCAAATTCGGGGCTGTAGCGATCGCCGCGAATTACAGGTTGGGGCAATACATAATCTTGGCCATTCTGAATTACAACTCGTTTACCAAGTTGGAACCAGTAGGCAAGGTATTCCCGTATTTGCTCGTGAGAAGCCATAAATCAATACCAATTGCTGAAATCGGAGAAGCGTTGAATCGTTAATTGATCAAGTCAAAATCGAGGAACACCTAGAGGACTGATAAGACCAAAACCAACAACAATGTGCTGTTTAATTGTTTTTCCGAGCGTATTTATAACCTTGATTTCAAAGCTGTTGGGATTGGGTTTAAGCCATTATCTTACCTAGGCAGCCAGAGGAACACGTTCCCCGTTGATGCAGTTTACTAGAATGACAGCGCAACTCCTAAAACTTAATTTTGAAATTATTTTGAAATTATTTTGAAATTACCATTGACAAGATCTGACATCGACCAACTCAGAGGGTGTTTGAAAAGGTAGCTAGAAGCTTGATTTTGCTTGCATGAGGCGCACGCCAATCAACGTTTAAAAACCGACTAAACTCTCAATTATTGATATCCAGCAGGGTAGGTTTTATCTGAAGTTCTGATCTGCTTAACGTCTGTTTGATCTCAGCTCCCAACGTCATAGAGTCAAGTCATAAAGTCATAAACTAGATCTAACAACGGATAGACTCTGTTGCTCTATTGTTGGATGTTTTTTTTAATGTTTTGCCAACAGCCACTCATGCCTAATGTGTAGACACAACCAGCATTAAATCGGGCGTTAATCAACCGTTAATTAACCGTTAATCAATACTGATGGCTGTTCAGTCGATGTTGCATCAGTATGGCCATAGGTGTTGAGTTGAGCATGTGATCCATACTGACGGAAATTCACAGACTACCCCTTGTTTTATCCTAACCTGTTCTAATCGCCCATTAAACCCGGCAAACCTTGAGCTAATCTTAAAAACTGGAGAGGCTGTAACAATACGCCGCAGCATAGGTTGAGACATCGGTTATGAACATTGGCATTGTCGGTTTGGGGTTAATTGGCGGCTCCCTGGGATTGGATCTGCGGGCGTTGGGGCATTCGGTTTGGGGGGTGAGTCGCCAAGCCCACACCTGTGAGCGGGCGATCGCCCGTGGTGCCGCCGACCACGCCAGCACGGATTTGGCAATCCTAAAGGCGGCAGAGGTGATTTTTATTTGCACCCCGATTGCCGCGATCGCCCCGACGGTGCAACAACTAATTCCCCACTTGCAACCAGGGACAATTCTCACCGATGTGGGGTCGGTGAAACAGGCAGTGGTGGAAGCGATCGCGCCGCTGTGGCCGCACTTTGTCGGGGGGCATCCGATGGCAGGCAACACCACGGCAGGGATTGAAGCTGCCGAGTCGCAGTTATTTGTCAACCGTCCCTACGTGCTTACTCCGGTGGACAGCACACCAACCGAGGATGTGGCGGTGCTGGAGGGATTGGTGCGATCGCTGGGAGCCAAGCTCTACCACTGCACCCCCGCTGCCCACGATCGCAGCGTCGCCTGGATTTCCCATTTGCCTGTAGTAGTCAGTGCCAGTTTAATTGCCGCCTGCTTAGCAGAGCCAGATTTGAGCGTGCAAAAACTGGCCCAACAGCTTGCTAGTTCGGGCTTTCGCGATACCAGTCGTGTGGGCGGTGGTAATTCCGAGTTGGGGGTGATGATGGCGCGATATAACCAGACAGCCTTGCTGCGATCGCTGCACACCTACCGCCAAACCTTGGATCGCCTGATTGAGCAAATTGAACAATCGGATTGGGCGGCATTAGAACAGGAATTGCAGCAGACCCACCAAGCGAGATCGCTGTATGTCGAAACCGAGTAAGGCGTGCAGCTAAAGAGGCGTTGAGGGACAGGTCCATCATCAAACTCGATGTAATGAATTAATGTAATGAATTAACAACTCACTTGGGAGTGCGATGGGTGGC
>CAZJZR010000370.1:0-4667 GCA_964550475.1 uncultured bacterium | reverse complement strand
GAACACCTTATACGACAGTTTTAACAATACGTGGATTTGGCAGCAGCGGGTGCGGGTGAGTCCCCGGTTAGCCCAAGTGCTCGACCGGATGTTGATGCCTGTGCCCAACCAGCGGTTTCAGTCGGCGACGGAGGCACTGGCGGCATTGCAAGTAGCCAGCCAATCCAAGTCCACCCAAATGCAACCGCCAGCCGGTGCGGCACCCTCTGGAGCAGTGACGATCGCCCCACCCGCCACTCCGGCACCGACACCTAGACCAACACCCACCCCCGCACCTGCGCCCGTTACCCCTGCTCACCCAGCCAAACCCATGCGTCGGCCAACGGTGCCCGCCTTCTCCATGCTGGAATTGCTGGGGGGGGCTGCGTTTACAGGTTTTGAAGGGGCATTGCTGGCGATCGCGCTCTTCAGTCTGTTGGGGACAACTGTCATCAGTGGGGGCTTTTGGCTGGTGTTGTTGGCAGGACTCTTGTTTGTCCAGTCTCGGCGGATGATCGAAAAGTTAGACTTACCGATTATTGCCGGGATTACCTTTGCCTTAGTGGTGTTTGTCCGTCCCCTGCATCAACTGATTGCGGCCTTAACCCCGTACAATCCGTCGATGCCGATTCTCTTGGTGGCGGTGCTGGCGGGGTTGGGCGCGATCGCCCTAACGGCATTGTTCCGGTTGGTCTATAACTTGGTGTCTCGATTGTTAGGCTAGTGAGGATTGTTGGGCTAGTAGTGAGGGGCGATCGCCATGAAACAATTGGGTGATTGGATGCAGCAGTGGGGCTTTAGCTGGTCGGGGTGGCGCACCGGGGCACGAGGCGAGTACTGGGTGGTGGTGCAGGGCATCCTCTTTTTGGCGGTGCTGCTGTTGCCCGCTTACCCAATTCCCAACTGGTCGCCGGAACCGCCCCTGCACTATGGCCTGTGGGCGGTGGCGGGGGTGTTGGGGTTAGGTGGGCTATGGCTGTGCCTGGGCGGTTTGTGGTATCTGGGGGGTAGCTTAACGCCCTTGCCCTATCCCAGAGAAGACGGGCAGTTGGTGCGATCGGGCGTGTATGGCCTGGTGCGCCATCCCATCTACAGTGGTGTAATTCTGTTGGTGTTGGCGATCGCGGTGTTTCAACTCAGCCTGTCCCACTTAGCCGCCGCGATCGTGTTTCTGGTGTTTTTTGATGCCAAGGCCAGACAAGAAGAAGCATGGTTAATCGAAAAGTACACCGATTATGAGGCGTATCGTCAACAGGTGAAGAAGCTGATTCCCTGGATCTATTAAATCCATATAGCAGTTTTAATATTTATGAGGCACGGTCGATGCATTAAAACTGCCATTGGGTAAGGGATTGAGTGGTGCGAGCTATGTCCAGATCAAGCAAAATCATCCAGATCAAGCAAAATCATACTGAGTGCTCTGTCAACTTTTGTTTTTGGGTAAACGGAATTTACTCCAAAAACTATCTGTGACACTTCACGAGTTAGGATGTTGCCCTAATCTGAATAATTCACGACGTTTTACACGCGAATGACAGGGGCACTCGTCCCGTCTGCACCGGAATGGAAGCACTGACAAGAATTGATTTGGCCAAGCACTGTCAACTCAATCGCATCAACTGTCATAGGTAGTGACGCTGAAATCGCTCATCCATGCGCCATCGCTTGTACAAGCAGAAATCAAACCATGGAGCTATGCCGATGGGATGGCGAGAGAAAACGGCGATCGTGCAACTGGCAATCTGTCAAATTAACAAACTAACCCAAAACCTAAATTGTCTAACCGGAGGTAGACGTACTGTTGGAACTTTTTACCACCAGCCATCGCCCTGTCACCGGATCACGATAGGTGACAAAGGGATTCTGCTTCAGTGGTTTGAGAACAGGTTTGGCAGCAACCTGATTCGTATCCATAGTTGAGATTTCCCCCGACGTTTCTTCAATCGACGCAGAGTTAGAAGAAAAATTATCTTGCAGATAAGAGTCGCTTACTTGCGTTCTGTAACTCATCAGAGGAAACACTTATTTCTTACATAAATTTGCATAAACCCAGACTTGGCATCAGCAAAAGTGTAATTTTATTGCTGACGATATACCCAAGTAGCGACCCTAGAATGAATCAATCCAGTTCAAGCAATCCAGTTCAAGCGTAGCCGTTCACATCCTCCCATGGGAAAAGTGTTGCGGGCTACGCCCGCTGGCTTCTCCCCTGACGGGGAGTGAACGGTTACGTTCAAGCAATCAAACTCAAGCCATCAATCCACATCACCGGACTGTTTCACCCCTTGAACGCTGTTGGAATCCGTTGCATAGGGCAACGCACTGTGCCATGGAGAAGCAATAACAGCGACATGAGGGAAGCAGTTGTCCACCGAGTCATCTATCAAGTGGAGTCTTACAAGTGGAGTCTTAGGAGCACAACCGCCTGACACTGTTTGAATAATGGCGTTTGGGGATTTGATGAAACCACTTAATTAATCCTGATGGATAACCAGTGGCCAGAGTTATGGGAGAAGTTATTGCTTAAATAACCATCACGCCTAGCAGGTGGGCTGCATTCTGCAAATGGTTGTAGCAAAACGTTCAGCAGCTTAAGGTTTAAGGAACGATGGCGCAGGGAACTACTGGCGGAACACAACTGAGGCATCCATAATCACCTCAGGTACGATTTCAGGTTGAATAACTGGTGAGAGCGAGAGAGATGCATCTGAAATCAATCAAGTCTCTGATCACAGATTCCGCAACCCTGTAACTCTGTTCTGGAATATAACCTTTATATTAATTTCTACTATCTAGCCGCAACTGTATGTGAGGTTGTACAACCTGATTTGTGATACTCGTCACATGGGAAAAATTACTCAAATCAGGCTGCGATGGGTCTAGTCAGGTTGGCTAGAACCTGGTTCTGGGTCTGCCTTGAGGCGATGTTGATGCCGTACCCATCCCCGGACTAACTTAATCTCTTCGTAGCTGTAGCGGTCTTGTAAATGCTCACGAATCGGGGTGAGGTATGCGTCGCCGATCACAACCATAGCTTGCTGAATCTCGGCCTGTGCGGCTGGGTCAACGAGGGCATCCAGGTTAACGGCATATCCAGCTTCCAACAATGTGGCTAAATGATCAATCACCCGATTGGGTCTAATATCCCGTTGTTCGGCAATTTCCGCTGGGGACAACCCCTCTTGGTGCAGTTTGAGGGTGGCTAGGTAGGTGGTGGAAATGCTGCTAGTCCGAGTGTCTTTAGAACGCATGGAGGGCAGATCGTCCACCGAGTCGAGGCCGTGTTCTTGGCAGTATTGGCTGATCAGGGCGATGAAGCGATCGCCATATTGCTCCAACTTTTGTTGACCGACCCCAGAGATACGGCCAAATTGATCCAGGGTTTGGGGACGACGTTGAGCCATCAGGCGCAAGCTGGAGTCGGAAAACACCATGTAAGGAGGGATGTTTTGGGCATCGGCTAATTGTTTACGCAGCGATCGCAACAGATCGAACAACATCTCCACCTCTTCCCGTGGGGTGCTGCTCTCTTCGGTTGTCTCCAAGTGCGTCGGTAACGCCACCTGCACCGTCCGTTGTTTCCGCATCACCTCCCAACTGGCCGCATTCAGCCGCAGGGTGGAAAAGCCGTCCGTGGTTTCCTCCAGCAAGCCCAACTGCAACAGGGTACGCCCCAGCAGTCGCCATTCCTCCACCGTGCGGTCTTTGCCAATCCCATAGGTAGAAAGCTGGTCGTGGCCATACTTTTTCACCTTGTCCTTGCGAGAGCCGCGCAGCACATCAATGATGTGGGTCATGCCAAACCGTTCCTTACACCGTGCCACACAGGAGAGGAACTTTTGCGCTTCCACTGTCCAGTCTTGGGCGGGACGGGGATGGCGGCAGTTGTCGCACTGGCTGCAATCCCCCGGAAAGGTTTCGCCAAAGTAACTCAGTTGGACGATGCGACGGCAAACCGTGGTTTCGGCATAGTCCACCACTTGGCGCAACTGCTGACGAGCGATCTGTTGCTCCCGTTCCAACGGATCGCCTGTGGTTGGATCAACTTTTTGGTCGATCATCCATTCAATCGACTTGATATCACCGGGGTTGAAGAACAGGGTGCAGTGGGCGGGTTCGCCATCGCGGCCTGCCCGCCCGGACTCCTGGTAATAGCTCTCGATATTGCGGGGCAGATCGTAGTGAACCACGAAGCGCACATCCGGCTTGTTGATGCCCATACCAAAGGCGATCGTGGCCACCATCACAGGCACATCATCCCGAATGAAGCGAGTTTGGTTTTCTAAGCGCGATTTGTCGTCCATGCCTGCGTGATAGGGCAAGGCCATGATGCCATCCTGTTGCAGCCGACTGGCCAGCTCATCCACCCGTTTGCGGCTGAAGCAGTAGATAATTCCCGATCCCTTGGCTTGGCGGATCAGGTTGACCAGTTCGACGTAGGAGCGTTTGTGTTTGGCGCGGACTTCGTAATACAGGTTAGGACGGTTAAAGCTGGCAATGTGGACAAACGGTTCATCCAATGCCAATTGCTGTTGGATATCTTGGCGTACCCGTGCCGTGGCCGTGGCGGTGAGTGCCATCATCGGCACATCGGGGTAGCGTTGCCGCAGTTGTGCCAGTTGCCGATACTCTGGCCGAAAGTCGTGCCCCCACTCGGAGACGCAATGGGCTTCATCGATCGCCCATCC
>CAZJZR010000369.1:0-4669 GCA_964550475.1 uncultured bacterium | reverse complement strand
CCCCACCCCGCCCCCACTGAAACTCGTCCCTTAGACCTCGACTCCACCGAGGTTCCCGCTGACTCTATTTTTGGCAAAGCTCCCTCACTGCCAGCATTTAAACCCGCACCATCTGCTTTTATGGGTGGCAAAGTCGAGATCGCCCCTACTGATCCTGCCTTTACCCTGAAAGTCTTGGACACCATTCGCCAAAAGGTATCCAGTTGGCAACTAGAACTGGACTACACCCGCCGTCGAATTCGGGAACTGTATCTGGAAGGGCCGATCGTCGAAGGTTGGATAGAAGGGTATCCCAGCACTGGCGATGCAAATCAACTGCGCCCCGATCACGTTAGTCAGCTCATGGACTACGAAGAGAAGATCAAAATTAGCAAAATTGGCGTAGTGGTGGAAGTGCCTCACGCCGCCAACCCACAGGCCGGACAGGATGCCTCTTGGCAAGGCGGATACCGCTTCTGCACCCTCGCCGATGGCGGACGTTTGGTAACCTACCCCTGCCCCCCCGACCAAGTGCCCAGTTTAAGTATGGCGATCGCCCGTTACCAAAAACTCTGCCAATTAATGGAACGGCAAACTGCCCTAGAAACCCAATTGCAACAACTGACCGAAACTCTCGTCACCTTACAAAATTACCTGCCAGATTCCGTCTGATCATCCGCTACTGCCAAAAAGACTGAACTGTGAAGCTATAACCGGCCATTCTTCTACATCAAATCGGAACTATTGGACTATCATAGGTTCCTAAATAGAAACACTGATCGCTCCTGGTTGGAGGAATCGTTATGCAAATGAAATGGTTCATTCCCGTTTTCGGTTTGGTTGTTTCTCCGCTGATTAGCTTGGCTCCAGCCATGGCGCACAGCGTTCAAACTGACTACTGGATGAAATCTGGCCTGATGGAAATTCAATCCACCTACAGCACAGGAGAATCTCTCGAAGGTGCGCCAGTCAGAATCTATGCCCCCAACGACACAAACCGTCCGTGGAAAGAAACCGTTACCGACAAGCAAGGCAAGTTTGAGTTCAATCCCGATACCTCCATGCCTGGTAATTGGACGGTCAAGATCGGCAAAGGCGACCACGGTGACATTTTGACCATCCCCGTCGGCAATCAGGGCGTGCAAATTGATGCCGTCAGCCAAAACACCTACGAAGCTCCCCACAGCCATTACATCGCCAGCCAGGTGATGATTGGTGCGGCTGCGTTGTCCGGTGGCTTGGGCACTTGGTTGTTTAAGCGATCGAAAAAACAGCCCTCGGTTAAGGGCTGAGCACTGAATAAACTGGCATCGTCGCTATTCAGGTTAAGGTCAAACAAGGAGCTGATTTCCCTTGTTTGACCTGAGTTGAACTTATAAAAATCCTGATCCTCAATGATTTTGTGTTTGAACCGATAACCTTGTAAGGGCGAAGCATTCCGGTAGTTAAGTTAGCGAATGACCGAACAATCATGGCCGGAATGATTCGCCCCTACGTTGGGCAACACAAATTTAATTAGAACCAGTAAAAATCCTGTAACTCCGACTGTATGGCTACAATCCCGGTGGCGGTCAACCAATGCACCACCGGAGTTGAATCTGGCTCATTTACCGCCCAGGGTGTTGCCCTTGGGGTAAGACAATCACATAGCGATAGCCCGTTTCTCCGGAACCCTGGACAGAAATTTGTCCATGGTGCAAATCGGCGAGGCGACGGCTGAGCAGTAACCGTAGGGTTGAGGTGGACTGGGGGATTGTCCCAGTGCTGTGAGGCAGTTCATCATCCAAAACGGAGGCCGACTTCAGAGGATGAAGCTGTTCCCAGCCATTGGATTCACTGGCGGATGACCAAGACTTGGCTCCGACATATTCCGTCTCCTTAGCCGTGGGGTAAAAATCACTGTGGGGGATGCTGTCACCCAGCCACGGATGGGACACCCAGATTAACAGGTTCAAGCCATTGTCCCGACGGCAGGTGTGAACCCGGATAATGGTGCCAGCATTGGAGGATTGCAGCAAATTTCGCAGCAAATGATAGAGCATTTGCTTAACGCATTCCTTGTCCAATAGCCAGATCCGGTTACCCGGTTCCACAGTGAGCTGAAACTCGATTTGATGCTTGTTAGCAATTCCCTCTAGGGCAAGAATGACTTGCTGACAAATCATTTCAATGTCCACTGGGACAAAGTTGAGCGTCTGGCGATTTTCGCCCAAGTTGCCCAGTTCCAAAATCTCATTAATCAAATCCAGCAAGGTTTGACCGCTCTGGCTGATCACGTCCACATATTCTTTCTGCTTGGCGGTCAGTGGTCCGTAAATTTCGCGGCTCAACACCCCTGCCATGCCCATGACTGAAGTGAGTGGTGTTCTCAGTTCCTCGGTCAGATGGGACAGTAAGTTGACCTTGGCGGTGCCGACTCCGGAGGCAATCTGAACATCCGTGTTGGAGGTTGGGGCTAGGGCATCGCGACCCAAGAGGCTGAGGGGTGAGGTGGGCGACGGCATCGTTAGGGATACGGATTGTGACAAGGCTCCGCCACTCAACGCTAAATTGCGCTCGTATTCGCTGATCACCCAACGCGCCATGATGGTGAGAAATTCAATGTCGCGATCGCTGAACGAACGCGCTTCCTGTGCCATGACAGCCAACGTTCCCACACAATGGTTGGTGCTGCTAATCACGGGCACCCCTAGGTAAGAGCGGATGCCATAGTGCTGGACGAGGATGTTGGCTTGAAACCGCACATCTCCTGCCGCATCTTCAATACACAAAACTTGGTGACTATCGACCACATGGGTACACAATGAGTCATTGCGGGGCATCCGACGGGCGATCGCCAACTCATTCATCAACCCCAAATTCGATAACCCGACCACCGACTTAAACCACAGAAAGTCCTGATCCATGACCCCGAACAGGCAAATGGGCACCCCTAAAAACCGAGCGGCGGTTTGTGTGGCCTCTTCAAACACAGGGATAGGGTTCATGTCCAATAATCCCAGGTCTGTCAGGGTGATGAGGCGTTGTTGCTCCCGATCAGGTTTTGCCAAACCATTATCCAATCGGCAGAATAACTTGTGGTGAGGACTGTTCATTTTGACCTCAACGTCCATAAATAGTCCCGATGCATGTTGCCTAATCAACGATGTCCTCCAGCCTATATGGCTCTGTGCAATAATTTCCAGGAAACTGTCAAGATGAATGGGAATGAATCGGTAGTCTTAACAGAAGTCTTAACAGATAGGTGTTTGTAGTGGCGGCGTACTTGAGAGGCTGGTTGAGCGTTTCTATCGTAGGTAGTCTGGCTCGTATATCTGGCTCGTAGTGTGACTTGTATATTGTGACTCGTATAATCTGATGGTTGTTCGCTTGGCGTTGCCACAGGGTCGTCGTCGGTTAGTCAAACAGCAATCATGTTACGTCCATAACCTTACGTCCATAACCGTCAGACACCTTGAACCAGAGATAGTTTCAATTCAGCAGACACATTTTCAACCTCGTCTTAGAAGCTGTTTGAAAAGGGAACTAGACGGTTGATGTTTCCGGCGCGAGGGGCGCGAACCATCAACGTTCAAACCAGCCTCTGAAACCCTGACAGGCTGCCACCCAGATAATGCTCAACATAAGACTTGTCAGATCTATAGAAATACCGCCGATTCGCACAAAAAAACTCACTGGGAAGGGATTGAATAGAGTGGGCGTACCCCACTCCACCGCAGGCGGTTATATCTCATCCAATCAAGACCAAGGTTAGAGTCTGAATAATTGTTGATAATTTGCTGTGTTGATAATTTGTTGATCATTGTGTCTGTGGTTGCTGTGAAGATTTGAGTGAAATCTGAGTGTTGTCCAGCAACTGATCAGCGATCAACCTCAAGTGAACGACCGATAAACTAATTTTTCAGTAATATCAATTACTTGGTCAAAATGATACGTAGTCAGAATGACAAAGCTGTTTAACGCAGATGGAGCAGGCATAACCCAATCCACGTCACGCCCCACTCGGTATCACTAACTATACGGCCAATGACCTGTACGGCCAATGAACTATACGACCAATGAACTATACGACCAATGCCTAACCCATGGCAGTCACTTTATGTTCGCATTAGCTCTTTAACAGGATTTATCAAAATAAGGTGATTTGCAATTCTCGGTGATTGTACGGATCACTCCTTTGCCTTACAGGACAATAAACTGGCTTATTTCTGACATCCTTGGCGCGATCGCCCGTAAACTTTTTATTACCTACTAGGGGTTTTAGCTGTTTTGTTACCACCGTTTCCTCTGTAGATCTACCATACTTTTTCCAAACCCAACCTAGATGGGGCGGTTAGGGATCGGGAATTCGGGGAATGGCGGAAAAAATCTGCGTCAAAAATCTGCGTCAAACATCGCGTCATGGAGTGGGTCAAGTTGTCATCGGTTGCAGTAACCCGGTTGGGCAGTTGCGATGCAGCGCGGTTGATCCCTGACCTGCCTATTCCCTGCTCTCGATTTCCCCACTTCCCCTATGATTAAAGTTATGTAACAAAGTTGTGTAACAAAGCTGAGTGGGTTAGCGATGCGTGTTGCGATCGTAGGGGCTGGATTGGCTGGAATGGCGGCGGCGGTAGATTTGGTAGACGCTGGCCATACGGTGGAAATTTTTGAGTCCCGGCCTTTTGTGGGTGGCAAGGTGGGCAGTTGG
>CAZJZR010000368.1:0-4683 GCA_964550475.1 uncultured bacterium | reverse complement strand
TGCATAGGCTATGATAACCCGTTTAAGTCAGGCCGCTAGACTTCTCCAGCAATCCCTCTGCCCACAGCAGCGCGTCGTCGCGGGTGAGGATTTTGCCTTCTGCCCGTGCCACTTGGATCTCCGTCAACAGTTGGCCGATGTGGGGGCCAGCGGTGAGTTGGAACCGCTGCATCAAATCCCGCCCGGTAATTAGGGGGGTGGGGTGCGCCACCGGATCACCGGGCGTGAGGAAGCGTTCAATTAACGGTTGAATGGCCGCCATGCTGAAGCCATCCGCCAATGCCAACACCGCCAGCACGGGCAAGGCACTGCCGACGGTTTGGAACAGGAAATATTGGTCGCGCAGACTCAGGGGCTTGTCTGGATGCAGTTGGGGTAAGGTTTCCAGTACGGTGACGATCGCCCGTAACTGGTTCCGGCTTACCTTCAGGCGCAGCAGTTCTTGTTCTGCGGCCATCGGTAGCCGCGATAACAAGGCGGCCAACTTAATCGTATTCAGGTAGGTGCGATCGCCCACCAGTGACTTGGGCGTTTCCCGCAGGGGTCGGGCCAGTTCGGCGCTGAAGGCAGGCAGATGCTCTTGAAACAGCAACACCAGCCGATCAATTTCCGCTACCCGCGCTAAGTTGAGGGCCGTGGCATGGGGTAACCAGTCTTGGAACAGGCCATCCTGCCATGCGGTGGTGAGCCAAGGCGTACCAGCGGGCGATCGCAGCAGGTAAAACAACTCCGACTGTACCCGTTCTGCCGCCACCAAAGCCAAGCGGGGAGCGAGTTCCCGGATTGCCAGTTGGGTTTCTGGTTCCAGGCTGAAGCCCAACTGTGCCGCCTGCCGATAGGCGCGTAACAGCCGCAGCGGGTCATCACGTAAATTTCGCGCCGCCACCATCCGCAAAATCCCCTTTTGCAGATCGGTATGGCCGCGCAACGGGTCGATTAACTGCCCGGTGTGGGGGTTGTAGGCGATCGCGTTCACCGTAAAATCCCGCCGTTGCAGGTCAATCTCCAACGTCGCCCCTTCTTGCAGGGCAAAGTCTGCGGTGGCGCGTTCAAACACCACACGGGCAATTTGTCGCTCTGCGTCTAAAACCACAAAGCCCGCTTTACACCGACGAGCGATCGCCGATGCCGTTTCTATTGCGCCTACGGGGAGGACAAAATCCAGATCGAGGTAGTCCCCCTGCCGACCCATCAAGGCATCGCGGACACTGCCACCGACGAGATAGGCAGCGGGGGGTAAATCGTCTAAATTAAATGGCCAAGTCTGAGGTGCAAACGGTTTTAATTCCGTAACTTCAATCAAGATTCGATTCGGGATGCCGATTGGGAATTCGTTCTGCTTCTGGACAATCTTCGGAGGTCAGGGGTTCCACATCGCCACGGGGTACGGTCGCGAGTTTCTGGGTGATGGCTCCAATGCTTTCTAGCCGCACCATCTCTTCCCAGGAACACATCTCGTCCTCTTCTTCCGTTTCATAGCGGAGCGTGACCAGATCGCCTTCAATGTCTAAAATGCGAGCGCGTTCAATCCACCGTTGTTGATCCCGCAAGAAAATCCAAACTTCACGTCCTTCACAACACAGTTGATAGATCTTGCGGTGCAGCATAGTGTGCTTCTCCTGAGCAACTTCAAATACTCGTTGAACAGTTTTGTCTTCGCGTTTGTCGGGGCTATGGTCAAGCTAGTCAACTGGTCAAGCGGGTCAACTCAAATGGCCATAGCTGGCGGAATCACCTGACTAATCTACCCTCCTCTGGCATGGGCTAGCCGCGATCGCTGGCCATCCATTGCCATTGCCGATGCCATGCCGCACCACAGAACGGTTCGGACAGCAGGGCTGTGCCGTTACCCTTACCGGGATGGGCTGTGGGCTGGGCGACCAATGCCCCTGGACTGCACAATTGAAAATCGCTAGAGCCGATCGTTGCATCTCTGCAAAGCCACGGTTAGAGCCGTTAAGATGCTGATGGCTGGCCGCCGCAGGCCAAGGCTGATCAGAGAAGTTGGATAACGCCTTGGTTCTGTGCCATCCAAGGTCAATCCATCCACGGGTGAAGTTAGAAAGTAACGAGCAGATCAGATGGGACATCCTCAAACGAGTATGACAATTAGCGGGTGACTCTTGGCGGTGTGAGCGTGGGGCTGTCAGTGTGTCAAGGCGTTCAACTGACTGGGAACTGGAACCAAGAATCAACACCAATGAATAGGAGAGCTACGGTTAACTGCGACAGAGCAGCTATAACTACTCAGCTATAACTACTTAGAGACAGAGTTTAACGCTTTCCGTGTTAAAGCACGTACTCATGTGTAGACATTGTAACGATTATTCTGACAAATTCGCGATCGATTCGGCAAGATCTGGGGTTGTCCGCTGGATTCCGCTGGTGCAGACGTGCCGAGGCATCGGCAAGGGCATCTAGTATCTGGTGGGGGTGGGGAGTACAATAGAAAGTAGAACACCAGAAAGTAGATCACCGGAGTGCCGATAGTTGTTTTGACACAATTTATAGTTGTTTTGACGCAATTTTGAGTAGCCGTTCGAGCAGCATTTGAGCAGCAGTATGTTCGAGCATCAGTATTAATTAATCACGAATTAATTAGTCTTCCCTACCATTTGCCTCCCCACATCCTCTGCCGATTCGATCTAATGCCGATTGGCCGGAGTGAATTATTCAACTATGCCGTTCTGATGCAGAACGGTTGAGTAGGGATTATGGATCCACTAAGCAATAAGCGACAACCCGATCCCGTGGGAACGGATAGTGACCGACTACCTAAACAACTCCCAAAGTGCCCCACAGGGATTCAGGGATTGGACGAAATTACCGATGGGGGGCTACCAAGGGGGCGACCGACCTTAATTTGTGGTGCAGCGGGCTGTGGCAAAACCCTGTTCGGGATGGAATTTTTGGTGAGAGGGATCACCGAATACGGAGAACCGGGGGTCTTCATTGCGTTTGAAGAAAACACCGCCGAATTGATGCAAAATGTCACCTCTTTGGGGTGGGATTTACAGCAATTCATCGCCGCCGATCAGCTTGAGATGGATTGTTTGTACATTAATCCCAGTGAAATTCAAGAAACGGGTGACTATGACCTGGAAGGCTTGTTTATTCGCTTAGGGCGGGCGATCGATCGCATCCAAGCTAAACGGATTGTGCTGGACACGGTTGAAGTGCTGTTTGCTGGCTTGTCTAACGCGATGATTGTGCGGGCAGAACTGCAACGGCTGTTTCGCTGGCTGAAACAGAAGGGTGTGACGGCGATCGTCACCGGGGAACGGGGGGAACAGAGCCTCACCCGCCAAGGCTTAGAGGAATATGTGTCGGATTGTGTGATTCGGCTGGATCAACGGATTCATGAAGAACTGTCTACCCGACGGTTGCAAATTATCAAATACCGGGGAGCACAGCACAGCAGCAATGAACATCCGTTCTTGATCGACAAAAATGGCATTTCAATTTTGCCGTTGTCGTCGATTGGGCTGAATCATCAGGTGTCGGAAGAGCGCATCTCTACGGGGGTGCCGCGCTTGGATACGATGCTGGGGGGACAGGGCTATTTTCGCGGCAGCAGTATTCTGATTACCGGGATCGCGGGGACGGGCAAGAGCACGATCGCGGCTCACTTTGCGGCAGCCACCTGCCAGCGAGGGGAACGCTGCCTCTATTTTGCCTTTGAAGAGTCGCCCCAACAGATTCTTCGCAACATGCGATCGGTGAATTTGGACTTGAGCACCTACCAGCAGGATGGATTGTTGCACATTCAAGCCTTACGTCCCACAGTCTACGGCCTCGAACTGCATCTGGTGGAGATCCATCGTTGGTTGCAGCGATTTCAACCCAGCACGATCATTTTTGACCCCATCAGTAACTTAGTCCTGAGTGGCACATTGTTACAAACTCGGTCATTTTTCATCCGCCTGGTTGACTACCTGAAATCCCAACAAATTACCGTTTTGATGACCAATTTGGTAACTGGTGGCACACCGTTGGAACATACGGAAATTGGCATTTCTTCGTTGATGGATACGTGGTTGGATGTGCGGGCTGTGGAGGGCAACGGTGAACGCAATCGGTTGCTGCAAGTGATTAAGTCTCGTGGGATGGCGCACTCGAACCAAGTGCGCGAGTTCCGCTTAACCAATACGGGGATTGAGTTGTTTGATGTGTATCTGGGGCAAAACCAAGTGCTGACAGGAGCAGCTCGCATAGCCCAGGAAACCATTGATCAGCAAGCTCGTTTGCAGCGGCAACGACAACGGGTGCGCCAACAACGGGAACTGGAGAATCAACAGAAACTCGTCCGGGATCAAATTGCAGCGTTGCAAATGCAACTGGAGGCTAGCAACACTGAGTTGGCGCACTTACTGCAAGAGGAGAGCCTCTATGAAGCCGATCGGACACAAACGGAGCAAATTATGGCGCGGCTACGACAGGCCGATTAACGCCAACTGAGTGCCATTCACCTGGATTCGATCCCATTCACCTCATGACATCCGCGATCTGGCTGCACCGGTTTGGTCGCTGTAGAGATAAATCTCTGTACATCGTCAGAGATCTACGGATCCCCCCTAGCCCCCCTTGAGGAACTGTTCATTACGCAAAAGTCGGGCAAACCTATATCCGACAAGGATCGCAGACCCCGGTTGCACCTAAGCCAACTACGGTTTTTGGGGCGAT
>CAZJZR010000367.1:0-4688 GCA_964550475.1 uncultured bacterium | reverse complement strand
GCCGCCGGAATCTGGTTCAGGTAGCGCAGTTGGTACAGTCCCAAGTGCAGAATCAACCGCAGCACGGGCGGTTGCTGGCTGGCGGGTTTGCTGGCCAATTGGTCAATCAGTGCGTCTAAGGTGCGTTGGCGGCGCACGGTGCCATAGACCAGTTCGGTGATCAACCGTCGGTCTTGGGGGGTTACCTGTGGGTCTGGGGATTTGCGAGTCCGAGCCGTTGACAATACCCGGTCTAAGGCGACATCGGCAAACGCGCCACCCGCGATCGCCTGAAGTGCCACCAACGCCAACTGACGCGGTGTAGTTACCTGGGCTGCGCTCACTGCATCCGTCCTGGCACGGGGGCGGGCTGACTGCGATTCACCGTCATCGACACCAGCGCGTAGCCTAAGTAAGCGGGCAGAATCAGGGCAATCAGCGCGGCGAGTACCCCCAACCAAGTGATCGCCGAGGTGCCGGGGCCATAGTGGGTGCGGTAGGGGTCAAAGGCGAGGAATTCCGGATTAATTACTTGGCGCATGGCGATGGGACGCTTGAAGCGGACGCGGCGATCGTCCAGTTTTTCCAACAAAATCCAACCCGCCTCTGCTTCTTCGGTGCAAAGCTGCTGAAATACACGCGGATCGCGGAACAAATCTCGGTTGGCGCGGACAATTTTGAATTCCCAACCCATTAAGCGGGGGTCTTGTTGTGGGGGAGTTACAGATGTAGCCGAGACGTTCACGGTTGCGGCATTGGCGGCATCTAACTCCGGCATGGCAGTGTTGGCGATCGCGGGTTGTCCCATCGCCGTTGCCCCTTCCGGTTCTCCCACCTCAAAGCCCGTCTCTGCCAAAAGTTCCTCCTCTGCTTGCCACTGTTGGCGATCGCGGTATTGTCTACGGTACAGCCAAGTGCCCAACAGGAGTGCTTGCAACCCCAAATTGCCCGTCAACACACTCCAAACAGTAGCCTCAATCAACATGATAACGATTGCGTGGGTTCAGCTTACCCCAAATTACTAGCCGAAATTATTACCTAAAATGACTACCCAAAATGGGTCTAAACCAGGTGCCCATCCAATTGGGTTCATGGTTAGCTTAACAGGGGACGTTGCGATCGAAACTCATTCGGCCTCAATTCAGCCTCAATTCGGCCTCAATTCAGCCTTTGAGAGACCTGTTCAAACAGCCTCTTAGAACTCAGTTTGTTGCCGGACATCTTGGCAATAGTGCTGCACGGCGGTTGTAATCGCGCTGCCCAAGTCAGCATAAACCTTGGCAAATGGGGGTTGGCGCGGAGTCATGCCCAACAGGTCGGCAGTGACCAAAATTTGACCATCACAGTGGGAGCCAGCCCCAATTCCGATGGTGGGAATGGTCAACTTTTGGGTAATTTCTAAGGCTAAATCGGCTGGAATGTGTTCGAGGACGATCGCAAATGCTCCTGCCTGTTCCAGGGCGATCGCTTCTTGCAAAATCCGTTGGCGTGATTCTAATGACTTCCCCTGTTGCCGATAGCCCAACAAATGTACCGACTGCGGTGTTAAGCCCACATGCCCCAAGACTGGAATGCCAATTTGGACTAACCGCCTGACTGTTTTGGCCATGGCAGGATACCCACCCTCGACCTTAACCCCTTGCACTCCGGTTTCCTTAATCACCCGACTGGCTGACTGAATCGCCTGCTGGGCATTTTCTTGGTAGGAGGCAAATGGCAAGTCACAAATTACTAATGCCCGTTGAATACCCCGTTGCACCGCTTTGGCATGGTGAATTACTTCGTCTAGGGTTAATGGCAGGGTGGTGGCATAGCCCAACGCCACCATGGCTAGCGAGTCTCCGACCAAAATTAAATCCACCCCCGCTTGATCCAACAATCGCGCTAGGGCAAAATCCCAAGCCGTTAGAGCCGCGATCGCGCGTCCCTCCTGTTTCCACTGAAGTAATTGTTGGGCGGTGATCGGCATGGTGATAACGTGCGATAACTTCAAATCCTGATCTGACGCAATGGTCATCTGAGCAAAAAAACAGATTTGGGGAAGCGAGTGACAGTCTGCTGACTCAGAGATGGCTTGAAAAATGGGTTGAAAAGTAACGTAGAAGCTTGATTGACGAATTTGTATTAATTTGTAGCGTACCTTATTATCTAGGGTAATTATTATCTAGGGGAATGATCTCAGGTTGCGTTAAGAGCCGGGTATGGCCGCCATTAATCGCCACCATTCACATTTGGGCGTTGCTGAATCAAGATATGCATTAGAAGTTGGATGGTAACCGTTCACGCTCCGGCAAGCAGCCACAGCCCGCGACCCTTGTCCCCCCAGGGATGTGGACGGTTATGATGATAATCCATGGCTAATACAACGGTTTTCACAATTATGAGCAATGCTGGAAAACCATTAACCACAGGCTCCAACCCCTTGCCTGTCCCTTGTCAATCTGCAAAGGGTTATCGGTGTCGCATTTTGGCGATCGCCTCACCGTCCATGCTCATGGCTCTATCCGTGTGTTGGCATCTAAGTTGGGCAGGCATCGCCTGTGCTCAGTCTGCGTCTCCCAACAGTCCTTCATCTAATCCCAGCAATGCCTCGATTAATCCCACTGGAGAGACTTCAGCGGCCAATTCTGCGAATCCAAATCTTGATGATCAATTAATTCCAGCTAAATATTTTATTGGGCCAGGCGATCAACTCCAAGTGACGGTTTTTGGCTATCCCGAATATACAGGTACCCAAGTTGTGTTGTCAGATGGGACTATTTCCTTGCCTGTAGTTGGTAGTATTAAAGCTCTGCATAAAACACCCGCAGAATTAGCCCAAATGCTGACAACTACATTGAACAACTATTTGGTCAATCCAGTTGTAAGTGTCACCATTACAAATATTCGGCCAATTACAGTGAATGTTGCAGGTCAAGTGCAACGTCCCGGCCCCGTGCAATTGCGAAGTGTGACGGCTGTTAGTAATTCTTCGTCTTTAACTAATGCCGGATTGTTATCTTTACAAGCTCCCACGATTGTGGCGGCGTTGTTAGAAGCTGGGGGCGTGAATCGGGATGGGGATATTCGTCGAGTTGTGGTGAAACGGTTTAGTCCTACGGGGGAAACCGCACCGTTTACATTGAATTTGTGGAAGTCTTTAGTTGCTGAAAATGCTGTGCCTGCCTTGATTTTGCAGGATGGAGACTCTGTATTTGTGCCTAAATTGGCGGATGGGGATTTGTTGGATCGACGGTTAGTAGCTAAGTCTAGCTTTGCCCCTAAAACCATTCGAGTCCGGGTTGTGGGTGAGGTGAAAAAACCCGGTGAATTGGAGGTGCCGCCCACAAGTTCGCTATCAGGCGCGATCGCGATCGCGGGTGGACCCACCGATAAAGCAAATTTAGGCAATGTGGTATTTGTTCGATTAAATGATCAAGGGCAAATTGAACGAAAAACAGTGAATTTGAATAACTTAACTGATACGAACCAAGTCCAAGATGGGGATGTGTTAATTATCCCCAAACGGTTTGGTTGGACGGCCTTAGATATTGCTGCTCCATTAGTTACACCATTCAATTTTCTGTTGAATTTATTGGAACGGTTTGAGACCTTTCCATAACGCTTCATTGCTGGATCTCCAAGGGGGAAAACTCAATCCTTGGAGATCTAACGGAGATCGAACAACGTCACGATTCGGGTTGATCAACACCCTATTGCGCGATCTAAAAGGGTTGGGACACTCAACCCCTACAATTCCATTTGCTGTTCGCTGTGTAGGGGCGCGATTTCCGCACCCTCGATTCGGTGACCGGAATGCTGATCCAGCAAACGCGCTATACCAATTTTTCGCCGCTGAGGATAAAGATGGGATCGACGGCGACGAAGTTTTGGTGGGAACCGCGTTTTTCTAGGCGATTAATGGCGGACTGCACCACTTCCACATTACGGACTTGCAATTCGGCAAAACTTTCGGAAATGGCGTAGAGAATTTCTAAATTGCTGGCGGTGGCGACAATTCGCCCGCGATCGCCCAGATAAGCCCAGACCGCACGCAACACATCTTTAATCGGTCGTCCACCTTCAATACAAATGCAGTCAGGTTGATCGCCCATACTGGCCAAACAGTCTGGGGCACTCCCTTCAATCACCTCTACATTGCGGACTCCAAAGCGATCGCAGTTACGCCGAATCAGGTTGGCCACATCACCATCGCGCTCCACGGCAATGATGCGTCCGGTGGGACACAGCAACCCAACTTCAACCGGAATCGTGCCGGTACCTGCGCCAATATCCCAGAGAATGCCATTGGGTTTGAGGCGTAAATGGGAGATCAGCAACAGACGGACTTCCCGCTGACTCATGGGAATTCCTGGCAAGCCTTCAAATAGCTCATCTGGAATACCGGGGGTGGCATAGGGCCAAAGTGGAACTGACATTGATATACAGGATATACAGCGATATACGGCACGCGATGGAGTGAGCTAACCAGGGTTGAGTCACGGGCGGTTTGTGAACTGTTGAACCCATTGCTTGCTTTATCCTAAGCCAAACTCCCTCCGGCATGACCCGATCGCATCGCCAAGACTGAGAATTTGTGCCAGGAATTTGTGCCAGGAATTCTTGCTAGGAATTTGTACCAGACTACTGACCAACGGAATCAACGCTTAGGAACGAGCGTGAAAATAAACTCCCCAATCACACCGCAGGGGCGAACGGCAATTCATCCA